>JBKPDN010000177.1:0-7815 GCA_046727875.1 Actinomycetota bacterium
CCACACCTTCTGCCCGCTGAGCACCCAGCCGTCGTCGACCGCAGCGGCGCGGGTCGAGAGCGATGCGAGGTCGCTTCCGGCCCCGGGCTCACTGAACAGCTGGCACCAGATCTCGTCGGCGGTGAGGATCTTCGGGAGCCATCGCCGCCGCTGCTCGTCGGTCCCGTGCGCGAGCAAGGTCGGGCCGGCGAGGTTGATGCCGACCCGGTTGACGGGTTGGGCCGCCCGCGAGCGGGCGTACTCCATGTTGAAGATCGCGACTTGGACCGGCGACGCGCCGCGCCCGCCGTACTCCGACGGCCAGTGGACACCGACCCAGCGGCCCCCGGCGAGCTTCGACTGCCACCGGCGCCCCCACGCGACCTCGTCGTCGACGGACGAGAACGACGGGGGCAGCTCGACGTTCGCTGCGAGCCACTCACGCACGTCGGCGGCGAACGCGAGCTCCTGGTCCGTGAAGCTCAGATCCATCAGAGGTCCCAGAACCGCTCGCGCTGGTACCGCACGAACGACTCGTGCAACGCGCGCTCGTCGTCGGCCGTGAACGCGCGGTAGACGGGCTCGCCCCGGCCGCGGACGTACACCGGGTCACGGCCGACGCGGTCCGTGCGCCACTTGTCGTGCACGAGGGAGCGCTTCACGATCTTGTTCGTACCCGTGGTCGGCGGATCCTTCAGGATGCGGACGAATCGTGGCCGCCACTTCGGGCCGACGCCGTCCTGGGCGTCGACCCACGCCGCGAAAGCGGTGGGGTCGAAGGTAGCGCCGTCGCGCAGCACGACCCCGGCCATGACCTGGTCGCCGGCCTGGTCGTCGGGCACGCCGTACACGCTGGCGAGCACGACGTCGGGGTGGTGTGCGAGCGCAGCCTCGATCGGCCCGGCCGGGAAGTTCTCGCCGTCGACGCGGAGCCAGTCGGCGTTGCGCCCGGCGAAGTACAGATATCGGTCGTCGTCCAGGTATCCGAGGTCGCCGGTCCAGTACCAGCCGAAGCGCAGCGTCCGCTCGTTGGCCTCCTCGTTGTTGTAGTAGCCCTCGAACGGACCGGCGCCGGCGGTGTTGACGATCTCGCCCACGCACTCGTCGGCGTTCAGCAGCTTGCCTTCGTCGTCGAAACGGGCGCGCGGCAGCTCGGCACCGCCGTCGTCGACGACCTTGACCGCTTCCGCGACCTTCCCGAGCGCGCCGGCGCGCTCTTCCGCCTCGCGATCCACGGCCACACCACCCTCGGTGGCGCCGTACGCGTCGATGACGTCGACCGCAAACCGGCGCGAAAACGCCTCGACGACCTCCGGCGAACCCTCGTTGCCGAACGCGACGCGGAGCGGGTTGTCGGCGTCGTCGGGACGCTCGGGAGTGGCGAGCAGGTAGGCGAGCGGCTTGCCCGTGTAGTTGAAGTACGTGGCGCCGTAGCGACGGACGTCGCCGAGCCATCGAGAGGCGCTGAACTTGCGGGCAAGCCCGACCGACGCACCGTGCACGATCGACGGCGCCCACCCCACCATGAGGGCGTTCGAGTGGAACAACGGCATGCACACGTAGCCGACGTCGTCAGGACCGAGGTCCATGATCATCCCCATGCGGTTCCCGGTGACCATGAACCGGCGCTGGGTGCAGATGACGGCCTTGGGCGCGGCGGATGTGCCCGACGTGAAGATGAGCCCCCACAGCGTGTCGGCGTCCGGGTCGAGGCCCGGATCGTCGCTCGTCACGGCAGCCAGGGCCTCGTCGAGGGGCTTGCCCAGGGTCGGGGCGGGGTCGTGGCCGGCGTCGGCGAAGCGCGCCGAAACGAGCAGGTTGTCGGGCTCGGTCGGCAGCCGGTCGGCAACGGGCTCGAGCAGCGGTTCGTGCCGCGGTTCGGTCACGATCAACCCGACGTGCGTGTGCGCGATGTCGCGCAGCAGGTGCTCGTCGCGGCGGGTGTGGTTGAGCCCCACGACGGCGGAGCCCGACAGGGCGGCACCACCGAGCGCGAAGAGGTAGTCGGGTGTGTTGTCGAGGAGCACGCCCACGTGCAACGGGCGGTCGGACGGGGCGCGGGCGAGGAACAGCTGCGCCCAGCGGCACGCCTCGGCCACGTACTCCCCGTGGGTCCAGACCCGGTCCCCGAATTTCAGGGCCGGGCGGTCGCGGAGCGCGGCGTCGGTCGCGTTGCGCCGTAGGAGCGCCGCCGCGTTCGACGCCGGCATGGGGGCCTGTCCCGGCGGCGGGGCCGACCGGCGCGTCACGTCCGCGCCCGGTTGGCTGACATGCGCGTCACGCTACCGGACGGGTCCGCCACGATTGCAGGGGCCGCCGGCGCGGCAGCGGCGGGCGTAGCGTGAGACGCCACAGCTCCCGCTCCCGCCCAGGAGGCCCGATGCCCGCACACGAAGACCACACCTACCGGGTGACGGAGGTTGTCGGAAGCTCGGCCGACAGCATCCAGCACGCGGTACGCAACGGGATCTCCCGCGCCGGCCAGACGCTCCGTCATCTCGACTGGTTCGAGGTGACAGAGATCCGAGGATGGATCGACAACGGTGAGGTCGGGCACTTCCAGGTGTCGATGAAGATCGGCTTCCGGCTCGAGGACTGACATGGCCGGCGCGGTCGACCTCACGGGAGCGGCCGATCTCCACTGTCACTTCGGACCGGACGCGCATCGCGAGCGCTCGGTCGACGCCCTCGACGCCGCGCGCGACGCGGCCGGCGCCGGCCACGCCGCGGTCGTCCTCAAGTCGCACGACTACCCCACCGCCGCCCTCGCCGCGATCGTCGATCGGGTCGTCGCCGGGGTGCGTGTGTTCGGCGGGATCTGCTGCGACCGCGAGGTCGGCGGCGTGAATCCGGCCGCGGTCGAGACGGCTCTGCGCATCGGCGCCAAGATCGTCTGGCTTCCGACGCTGACGAGCAGGCAGGACCAGCTGAACGGCGTGGGCGCGCAGCTCGGCATCCCGGGCCCCGGCTTGACCGTCGTCGACGAGAGAGGAGCGTTGCTGCCCGAGACGCTTGCCGTGCTCGGCCTCGTCGAGGAGTTCGACGCCGTCCTCGCCACCGGTCACGTGACCTGGGAGGAGCATCTCGCCGTCACGCGCGCGTTCGGTGGCCGGGGGAAGGTGCTCGTGACGCACGCGATGGAGGAGCTCGCCGGCCCGAACCTCTCGGTCGACCAGTGCGTCGAGCTGGCCGAGCTCGGCGCGACCGTCGAGCTCTGCGCGCTCACGTGCCTCGGCACGCTCGCGACCCGGTCGCCGGGAGCGATCGCGGGCGCGGCACGCACGATCGGCACCGAGCGATGCACGCTCGCGACCGACTACGGGCAGAAGGCGAACGTCCGCCCCGCCGAGGGCTTCCAGGCGTTCGCCGACGCGCTGGGCGCCGAAGGCCTTGCCGCCGACGCGATCCGGCGCATGGCGTGCGACAACCCGTGCGCGTTGCTCGAGCTCGGCGCGTAGCCACGCGCGGCGCCCCACGTAGGATGCGGCCGATGGAAGACCGCTCGACGCCCGGGCTGTACCTGGACATGACCGACATGCCGGGCGACGAGTACGCGGCTACGCGAGTTCCGGACGTCCTCCGGCATCCGTGCGCCGAACGCGCCACCTGGTGGGAGAACGCGTGCCCCGACCGCGCCGACTTGCCGCGCGCGCTCCCCGAATTCGGCCTGCTCGGTGTGTACGAGGTCGCCGACGGGTTCACCGCGCCGCCGGCACCGGACGCGATCGCCGGGCACGGCTTCCGCCGAACGCCGCGGCCGGGCCAGGGCCGTCTGACCGGCGGACCCACCCTCGGCCTCCTGCTGGTGCTCATCAGCCCGCGCCGGGCGTCCCAGGCCCAGGCGCTGCGGGACTGGGCCGACTTCGTCCACATCCGCCACATCGCGGAGGTGGGCGTTCCCGGCTACTCGATGATCACGCCGTACGAGAACGTGACCGGCGGCGATCCGCGGTTCCTCCACTTCTACGAGATGGACACTGACGAGCCCGAGGCTGCGTTCCAGGCAATGACGCCGATGGTCGCCGACCGCATCGGCGAGCCCGGCACTCCGGCATGGGACCGCTGGGCGAACACGCCCGAGCTCCGGATCGTCTACGTCAACACCTTCCGCCGGCTGGGCGAGCGGTCGGCGTGACCGGATCACCCGAGTTCTTCTCCATCGTCCGCACGCAGCGCGCCCACCGGGCGTTCACGGACGAGCCCGTGTCGGACGAGCTGATCGAGCGAGTGCTCGAAGCGGCGACGTTCGCGCCGAGCGCGGAGAACACGCAGCCGTGGGCGTTCATCGTCGTGCGGGACGCGGCCGCGCGGGGCCGGATCGGCGAGCTCAACCGGCAGGCGTGGGAGGGCGGCGGACGCGACTTCTCGCGGCCGCGTCTGACTCCCGAGGTGTTCGCCAAGGTCGAAGCGGGCGCGACCGGCGGCATCGCCAACGCGCCCGTGCTCGTCATCGTGTGCGGCGACACGTCACGATGCGTCGAAGCCGTGCTGGAGGCGTCGGTCTGGCCTGCGGTGCAGAACCTGCTGCTCGCCGCGCAGGCGCTCGGCCTCGGCGCCGCGCTGACCACCATCACGACTGTGTTCGGCCACGAGCTCCGGACGCTGCTCGCGCTCCCCGACCACGTGCGTCCCCTGGCCGTCGTCCCCCTGGGCCGGCCGGCGAAGCAGCTTGCCCCGCCTCGCCGCGCCCCCGTCGCCGAGAAGACGTACCGCGAGCGCTACGGCGCGCCCTGGTCCTCCTAGTACCGCTCCGTGGCGTCGACCACGTGCAGCACCGGCTGGCCGGCCGCGTAGCGGCTCAGGTTGTCGACGAAGATCTCGAGCGTGCGCGCCATGCCCGCGGGCGACGCCCACGAGACGTGCGCGCTGAGCCGCACTTTCGGGTGTGAGTACAGCCAGTGGCCCTCGGGCAGCGGCTCGGGGTCCACGGTGTCGAGGGAGGCCATCGCGACGCGCCCGTCGTCGAGCGCGTCGCGGAGCGCGTCCTGGTCCACGAGGGCGCCGCGGGCGATGTTGACGAGGTGCACGCCCGGCTTCACGAGCGCGAGCGTCTCCGCATTGAGCAAGTGACGCGTGCGCGGCGTCGCCGGCGCCGCCAGCACGACGTGGTCGGCCTCGGGCAACAGCTCTTCGAGCGAGCCGACCACCTCGACGCCCGCGATCGGGCTCGGCTCGCGGCGGCGGCGCAGGGCCCGGATCCGCATGCCGAACGCCAGCGCGCGCTCGGCGACGGCGACACCGATCCCGCCGAGGCCGACGAGGGCCAGGTCCTGTCCGTAGAGCCACCCGAGCGGCGCGAAGTTCCAGTGCTCGGGCGGCTCGTGGAGCCACGTCTCGGGGATGCGCTTCTCGAAGGCGAGCATCGTGGCGAGCACGAACTCCGAGATCGGGATCGCCGACGCGCCGCGCGCACACGTGACCGTGCGCCCATCGAACATCTCCTCCGGGAAGCTGTCGACGCCCGTGCCCGCGAGGTGAACCCAGTCGACGCGCTGGGCGTAATCGAGCGAGTGCGGCCCCCAACCGCCGAACAGCACGTCGGCGCGCAGGTCGGGCGGAGGCGGCTCGGCACCGGCGTCGATGATCTCGACGTCGGGAACCGCCGCCTTCATCGCCTCCGCGGCCTTCGGGCCCAGCTGATTGATCACGCGCACCGACACGAAAGGAAACCTAGGTCAGAACGGGCGCGTGACCGCGCGGGTCGGGCCGAAGCTGTGCAGGGCGAGGGCGTGGAGGTTGGCGAGGCCGCCGCACACCATCACGAGCATGTGCTCGGGGCTCGCAACGAGGTGCACATTTCCTTGGTTGTCGACGCGGCCGCTCTCAGCCGCCTTCTCGCGGTGCGGCGCGGGCCACCGGTCGACGGGCAGGGCCGCATGCGCCCACAGCCGCTCCTGGACGTCCTCGACGTCCGGGTAAGCCTTGGCGATGAGGTCGGCCCACGGCGGTGCGATGCACACCAGGATCTCGGCGCCGTGATGGGCGCCGATGAACGCATTGGTACCGGGGAACGCGACCGACATGCCGACGATCTCGAGCAGGTCGACGCCGTTGTCGGCGACGATGTCGGCGATGTCAATCGTCCCGGTGCAGCCGTGCACGGTCACGGCGTCGCCTGCGACGCCACGACGCTCGGCCAGCGGCGCCCACGGCGAGCGCTCCTCCCATTCGCCCACGACGATGCCCGCGACCCGGCCCGGCTGACCGAACACGCTCTTCGAGCTGATCCCGATGACCTGACCGGCGACGTTGCGCATGACGAGGCGTACCGCTCGCCCGATCGCCGGCGCGGGGCCGGCGACGCCGCCGAAGCAACCGGCGTCGAACGGGATCGACAACGCGTGGCGTGCGGGGCCGTTCACGAAGACGCCCGGGACAACACACGACGTCGTCGTGTTCAGAGCGAAGAGGTTGAACGCGGGGTCCGCCATGGCGTCGATCGCGGCGCACAGCAACGGCATCGACGCGGCCGGCGCGCCGGCCATGACCGCGTTCACGGCGACCTTCTCGACCGTGCACCGGCCGTTGCGGGGCGGCAGCTCGGCCAGGCACTCGTCCGGGAAGCGCCCGGACGCGACGAGGTGCGCACGGACCCGCTCCTCGGTCGGCGGGACCAGCGGAAGGCCGTCGCCCCATCCGGCCTCGGTGGCGAGCCTCTGGAACGCGTCGGGGTCGTCGTCGACCTCGAGGCGCGCGCTCGACAGCCAGTCGAGCTCGCACCCCTCGGGCCCGCAGTCGACGCGCCCGGCGATCTCGCTGTGCTCGTGGATCACACCGCGCCTCCGATGCGTGCGTGGCGCAACATAGTGATGCTCTGTGGACGCATCATGGGGCGGCACCGAGCGTGTCGAGGAGCCGGGGCCAGTGCTCGCGCGCGATCTGGCGCACCTCGGTCTCCGGGCGCGACTCGAGCGGGTACGGCAGCACGTGGATGCGCAGACCGGCACGCCCGGCGTTGGCGGCCATCGTGTGGGCAAGATGCTCGAACTCTGCGGTTACGACGACGACCGCCGTCTTCCGCCTGGAGGCCACGGCAACGGTGTCGTGCACGCTCCAGGAGGTGCAGGAGCCTCAGTTGCCCAGACCGATGATGGCGATGTCGACGTCGGTCGCGAAGTCGTCGAGCTCACCGAACGTGCGAACGCCGTCGTCCCCGATGCGGTTGCCCGCGCGCCACGGCCGGACGTTGGCGCCGGCGGCGGTCAGCTCGCGTGTCCACTCATCGAGCACCCACTCGAACGACGGCCACGTCCGGTCGGAGCGGACGCCGACGATGCGACCTGTGACGTCGCCGGCGTCGGGTCCCGCGTCCGGATCGACGTCGGGCGGCGCCGCGGTCGGGTCGAGAACCGTGATTCGTGCCACTGCCCACCTCCTCTCGGTGCGTGCGATCGTAGGCGCGTTCCCTGATGCGCATGTCAGGAAACGCGTAGGCTCAAATCCGTGCGAGCAGAGGTCGTCGTCGACGGAATCGTGTTCGGCGAAGGCCCCGTGTGGGTGCCCGAGAACATCCCCGGAGGGCCGACCCTCGTCGTGACGAGCGTGGCCGCCGGCGCGCTCTACCGCGTCTGGCCCGAGCGGAACCACACCGAGGTGCTCGCCGATACGGGCGGTGGTGCCAACGGCGCCGCGCTCACCGCCGACGGCAGCATCCTCGTGACCCAGAACGGCGGGATGGACTTCTCGAAGCTCCCCCTCGCAGTGGACTACCCGTACAACCCGGCCACACCCGGCCTCCAGCTCGCGACCACCGACGGCGCGGTCCGTTACCTGGCCGACGACAGCTTTCAAGCACCCAACGATCTCGTCGTGGCAGCCGACGGCACCGTGTACTTC
>JBKPDN010000178.1:0-3288 GCA_046727875.1 Actinomycetota bacterium
GCTGCGGTGGGGGCTGATCCCGTCGTGGGCGAAGGACCCCAAGATCGGCGACCGCATGATCAACGCCCGCGCCGAGTCGTTGGCCGACAAGCCCGCCTACGAACGCGCCTTCCGGCGGCATCGATGTCTCGTCCCGGCCGAGGGGTTCTACGAGTGGCAGCGGCGCGGGTCCCGCAAGCAGCCCATGTTCATCCACCGCCGAGACGGTGAGCCGATGGCGTTCGCGGGGCTGTGGGCGGCGTGGCGCGACCGCGGCGAGGGCGGCTTTGCCGACCCTCGCCGCACAGCCGGAGCTTGCGACGGCGACAATCAGAAGCGTGCCGTGCCCGACGCCGAGTGGCTGCGGTCGTGCGCGATCGTGACGACGAACGCCAACAACACCGTCGCTCCCCTCCACCATCGCATGCCGGTCGTCCTCGAGGAGCGCGACTGGGACCGGTGGCTCGACCCGGACGCCGGCGACATCGACGCGCTCGCGCGTCTCCTCCGGCCGGCGTCCGACGATGTCCTCGTCGCGTACCCGGTCGGTACCGCGGTCAACAGCGCCGACAACGACGGCCCGGAGCTCGTGAGACGCGTCGAGGTCGAACCTTCGCTCGGGCTATAGCGTCGCAGCGTGGACTACAGCGACTACATCGCAGCGCTCCGATCGAACGCGAACGCGGCCGCCCAGGCGACTCGCGAAACGCCGATGGAGACGACGGTGCCGTCGTGTCCCGAATGGAGCCTGCGTGACCTCGTCCACCACCTCGGCTCGCATCACCGATGGGTGGCGGGCAACCTCGATGTGCCACCCCAGGGCGACGTGTTCAAGCAACGCGAGGAGCCGCCCGACGACGCTGCGGTCCCGGACTGGCTGGAGAGCGGCGCCGAGGCGCTCGCGACCAAGCTCACGGCTATGGATCCGGCAACCCCGTGCTGGACGTGGGTCCCCTTCGACCACAGCGTCGGCTTCTGGGCCCGCCGCACCGCCCACGAGACGGCGGTGCACCGCTGGGATGCCCAGAACGCGCCCCGGGCCCGGGCGCCGGACGCCGTCGACGCCGAGCTCGCGGCCGACGGGATCGACGAATATCTCGGACTCCTCGGCGCGTTCCCGGGTCGGCGCTTTCCGGAGGCGGGGTCGATCCATTTTCACGCCACCGACGCGCCGGGGGAGTGGCTGGTCCGCCTCGACGCCGAAGGGATGCACCTCACACGCGAGCACGCAAAGGGTGATGTCGCGGTGCGAGGTCCCGCGTCAGACGTGCTGCTCGTCCTCTTCGGACGCAAGACCATGGACGCAGTGGACGTGTTGGGCGACGCGCCGCTATTCGAGCGGTTCCGAAAGCACGCGAAGTTCGGTTAGGGCTCCAACGCGTTGCGCAGCACGTCGATGACGTGCTCGCGCCGCTTGGCGAGCATCGCCGGGCTCAGCGGATCAGCGCCGAGCAGGGACGTGATCAGCGGCGCGTCCGAGAGATACGACAGCACCGCGCCGTAGCCGGTGAGCAGCAGCTGCCGCGCGTCATACCGTCGCAACCGACCGGCGTCCATCTCGCGCTCGAGGAACTCGGTTCCCCGGTCGAACAGCGGCTGCAGCATCGTGCCCAGCTCCGCCGACAACATCGGTCCACCCTCGAGCGCCTCCCAGCGCGCCAGGCGCACGAACTCGGGGCGCTCCTCGAAGAACAGGAACGCGGCCCGGAGCACTCGTTCGACCTGCGGCCACCCGCGCTTCTGGGGGCCGGCGACTGCCTCGTCGACCAGCGCGAACCAGTCGGCGAACGCGTCGAGCAGCACGGCACGGTACAGCGCCTCCTTCGATGGGAAGTGGTGCAGGAGGCTCGGACGGCGGATCCCGACCTTGTCGGCGATCTCGTTCAGGGTGGTGCCGCTGTACCCGTGCTCGGCGAACCGGTCGAGGGCGACCTCGAGGATGAGGGACTTCGTGCCCTGGCCTTCCACGTCGGTGGTCTCCATGCCGGGGGCGAGGGTACGCCGTGGCCGCCGGGGCGGCGGGGACAGCGGCACGTGACGGACGTCCGGTGGAGCCGGCACGGCTCTCTACCTACTGGTAGGTAGGCTAGCATCCCGGGTGAGGGCGGATCTTCAGACCGCGAGGAGCCATCTGTGAACGTGCCGCTTGCCGTCCTGGCCGGCCTCGTCGTCACCCAAATCTCGATCGTCGCGACGACCGTGTACCTGCACCGCACCCTTGCCCACCGCGCGCTCACCCTGCGTGGACCATCGGTGCTCTTCTGCCGTGTGCTCGTGTGGGTCACGACCGGCATGCGACCGCGCGAATGGGTGGCGGTGCATCGCCGGCATCACGCGTCGTCGGACACGCCGGACGATCCCCACAGCCCCCGCGTCCTCGGGTTCTGGCGCGTGCAGCTCGCCAACGCCGGGTTGTACCGGCGAGTAGCGCGCGACGAGCGCACCGTCCGGCGCTACGCGCGGGACGTGCCCCAGGATCGGCTCGACCGCTGGTTCTTCAACCACGGCATCCTCGGACTCGCGATCGGGATCGGGCTTCTGTGCGTGACGTTCGGATGGGCGACCGGGTTGCTGGCGGCTGCGGTGCACGCGGTGAGCTACGTGATGCTCAGCGGGGCGATCAACGCCGTCGGCCACACCCGCGGCCGTCGCCCGTATGCCAACCCGGCCGGGAACTCGCAATGGCTCGCGCTCTTCACCGGCGGCGAGGGCCTGCACAACAATCACCACGCCGCACCCACCTCGGCCCGCTTCGCCCTTGCTCCCGGCGAGATCGACCCCGGTTGGTGGGTCACCCGTGCGCTCATCCGATGCCGGCAGGCGACCGTCCGTCACGAAGATTTGAAGCTCAAGCAGGTCGCGTGACGCTCAGCAGGGGAGCTACGCGGCGTTGGGCGCGGCCTCTCGGAGCGCGCGGCGGGCGTCGTCGGGAGCGGCGAGAAACGCGGGGGCCGGGGTTGTGACGCCGTTGGCGGCGTAGCGCGCCAGGTGCTCGCGGATCTGCGCCGGCGTGCCGTGGACCACGAGCGCGTCCACGAGCTCGTCGGGGATGGCGGCCGTCGCCGTCTCCCGATCGCCCGCCTTCCACGCGTCCCACATCGGCTGGAGCGTCTCGCCCCGGCCGAGCCAGGCGTGGAACGCGGCGTAGACCGGGACGTTGAGGTAGGCGGCGATGGCGCGCTTGCCGATGAGGCGGACGACCTCGTCGTTGTCGGTCGGCAGCACGAAGATGCGGGCCACGATCTCCTTGCCCTCACCGACGTGGGGCACGACGGTCTTGACGTCGTCGGCGGAGAGCCAGTTGATGAT
>JBKPDN010000179.1:0-4563 GCA_046727875.1 Actinomycetota bacterium
CCGCGCACGGCCGGTCGCGCCGCGCGCGAACTTGAGCACCGTCTCGATCGACTCGGCACCGCTGTTCGTGAAGAAGCATCGATACGCGTCGTCAGGCATGCGGGCGACGAGCGCTTCGGCGAGCAGCCCCGCGAGCGGCGGGCAGTCCATCTGCACGAGGTTCGGGAGCTCGGCCTCCATCGCGTCCTGCAGCGCCTGCTCGATCGCGGGATGGCACCGGCCCAGGGCGAACACGCCGAACCCCGCAAGGAAGTCGAGGTACGTGTTGCCCTCGCGATCGAAGAGGTACGGGCCCTCGGCCCGGACCCACTCGCGGTCGAAGCCGAGCGTGCGAAGTACGCGCGGCATCTGCGGGTTCACATACCGCTCGTGGAGCTCGTACGCTTCGGCGCCTCGTTGGTCGAGCAGCGCGCGCAGGTCGAAC
Source organism: Actinomycetota bacterium (assembly GCA_046727875.1). Taxonomy (GTDB): domain Bacteria; phylum Actinomycetota; class Acidimicrobiia; order IMCC26256; family JACDBD01; genus JALZAA01. The sequence continues at coordinate 425 of JBKPDN010000179.1, forward strand.
CCGTCGACCGCGCTGGGCGAGCTCGATGGCGTTTCGGCGGGTCGGTGTCGCAGCATCGTCATTGGGCGAGCCGCTGGGGGCGGTACGCATCGTCGGTGTCGTCGGACCGGTCACGCTCGGGCGCGAGCCCGGGAGCCCCACGAATGCGCTCGGCGCGGGCGGGCTTGACGAGTCCGTGGTCGAGGTACCACCGCACCGCGCGCACAAGGGCCTCGCGGGCAGGAATGCTCGAGTACCCGAGCTCCGTGCGCGCCCGACTGTCGTCGTATTCCATGCGGGTCGTCGCCATCCGGACCGGCTCGGACGGGAGGGTGGGTTCCTGGCGGAGCACGGTGGCCTGGGCCCATTCGGCGGTCCGCACGATCGGGAGCACGACTCGAGGATGCAACCGAACCCGTGGGGCCGCCAAACCGCAGATGTCGGCCAGCGCCGCCAGCAGCCCCTGCAGCGACATGTTCTCGCCCCCCAGGATGTAGCTGTGGCCCGGGCGGCCGCTCTCGGCGGCCAGCACGTGACCGCGGGCGACGTCGTCGACGTGCACGACGTTGAGCGCCGTGTCGACGTAGGCGGGGATGCGGCCGTTCAGGAACTCGATGATCGTGCGGCCAGTCGGCGTGGGCGCGGCATCGCCTTCGCCGACCGGGAAGGTCGGATGCACCAGCACCACGGGGAGGCCGCTCGCGCCCGCGCGCAGGACTTCGTGCTCGGCGAGGTACTTCGATCGCTTGTAGTGGCCGAAGAGGTGCTCGAAGTGCACGAGTGACTGCTCGGAGGCGGGGTTGCCGTCCTCAGCGACGCCGAGCGTCGCGACCGTGCTCGTGTACACGAGCCGGCGAATACTCGATCGCGCCGCCGCGCTGAGGACGTTCATCGTGCCGCCGACGTTCACGTCGTAGAACAGGTCCGGGTCGGCGGCCCAGAAGCGATAGACCGCGGCCAGGTGGAAGACCGTCGAGATCCCGTCGACCGCGTCATCGACCGTGGCGTCGTCCCGAATGTCGCCGACGACTCGCTCGACGTCCAGGCCCGCAAGATTGGCGTCGTCCCGCCCCGGCTCGATGAAGGCGCGGACGTGAACACGACGATCCAGCAGGGCGCGGACCACCGACGAGCCGATGAATCCCGACGCGCCGGTGACGAGCACGGGACCGAGATCGGCGGACGAAACCGGCATGCTCTGCTACCTACCCCTCTCCGACGAACTGAATTCGAGCGCGATGCTCGCGCGGACGCTAGCGCCGCCCCCGTCTGTGGGGCGCTACGGGCCTTGGACGGCGGGCGACGCGTTTGCGATGACGCGCTCCTCCGCCCGTGCCAGCGCGGCGATCCCGAAGAGGACCATGACAATGGAGATCACGACCGCCGCCACGTGGGCGGAGTTGTCAAAGGCGACGCGTTCGTCGAGGAGGACGAGGCCGAGGATCGCCGCCGAGACCGGCGCCGTGGACTCGGTGGCGCCGACCGACGCGGCGAGCGCGCCGGTCTGGAACGCGCTCTGGCCGATGATGACGCCGGCGATCGAGACGATCGCCAGCGCGTAGGCCTCCCAGTGGGGAACCCACGCGAAGACCCCTTCGCCCACGTAGTGGACGACGCCCTTGGTGAGCACCGCGGCGGCGCCGAACAGGATGCCGGCGGCGATCCCGAGGAGAGCCGCCCTGGGTGCCCCCCGGAGCGGCCTTGCGCACGCGATGCACGCCACGATCACGCCGACCACGATCGGCGCTGCGACCACGACCCGGTCGCGGGGGGAAAAGTCGTGGCCGCCCCGCGGGGAGACCTCGTAGAGAAAGAGCGCGAGCCCACCGGAGAGCACCACGGCCGAGGCCCAGTCCGCGGGGCGAAGCCTCCTGTGGGTCATGGCCGCGCCGAGGATGAGTGAGATGACGATGGCGAGGGCGAGGATGGGCTCCACGAAGACGACTGCCGCCAGGGCGAGGGCGCCCGCCTGGCAGATGAAGGCGAACACGTCCGACAGGAAGCCCAGCAGCCACCGAGGGCGGCGGATCAGCCGGGTCATCAGCCCGATTCGCAGGGCGTACTCGTCGGGGACCTGCTCGGCCTCGGTTAGCTCGAGGACGTTGCTCAGGGCGTACAGGAAGGCCGTCGCGAGGGCGAGGACGATCGCTAACGCGACTTCGGGCGACACGGGGCGACAGTATGGAGGGCTGCGCCGGGGGCTGTCGATCCGCTCCCATCGACCGCGTGCCTGAATTCACATCCCCGGCTGAATCGCTGTGATCCGCCCATGGGCGTGGGTCGGTTACACTCAAAGGGTCAGCTTCGGTCGCGAGGTCGCGGCACGAACGCACGGCCACCGGCACGGCCTTCTCTCTTTGTCGCTCCCGCACTGCGGGCAGTGTCCCGGGGATTCGGTTCGCCTCTGTGAGACCTGTCCGCTTCGTTCCACTGCTCCGCCGCTGAATTCGACAATGAAACGTGTCCCGGGTACCGGGTGCTGACACCGGCGGGACGCGACAACCGACAAGGAAGAACAAATGGCAACACAAGGCACAGTGAAATGGTTCAACGCGGAGAAGGGCTTCGGCTTCATCCAGCGTGAAGGCGGGGACGACGTGTTCGTCCACTTCTCGGCGATTCAGGGCGATGGCTACCGCTCTCTCGACGAGGGCCAGCGCGTCGAGTTCGACGTGGCCCCCGGTCGCAAGGGTGAGGAAGCGCAGAACGTCCGAGTCATCTGACGAAGCTCACGCGAAGCGCCGGGCAGCGGCACCGCCGCTGTCCGGCACTCACGGGGCGAGAAGGAGAGCTCATGGCGGGACGGCAGAGGACGTCGTTCGAGAAACGCGAACGCGAACGGAAGCGACAGCAGAAGCAAGCGGCAAAGCGGGCTCGCCGGCACCACGACGGCCAGCCAGAGCCCGAAGCATCATCCGACGCGCGTCCGGCCACCGACCCCGAGCGCGTCGACACCGCCGAGGGCTGAGCCCCGGCGCGTTACGGCCGTTCCACGCACACACCCGATCGCCTTCGGCGACGGGCTCGTGACGGCTATCGATGCTCCACGCGGAGGTCGTCGATGGGAAATGTGGTGGGCAGGACGGTCTGGTCGGAGTTCCGGCGCAGCTCGTAGCCGTCGTCGCGCCCGGTGGCGACTTCGAATCCGCTGATCCACGAGGCACTGAACTGGTTGAACACGGCGACGGACGTTCCGGCAGGGAGGGTCTGATCGGTGTCGAAATCCATGAGGGGCTTCCGGTCGGGGGCGTCTGACGTGGTGCTAGGCGGCGGTGCCGTGCAGCGGCACCGGCATCGTGGGCTCGATGTCGACGTCGCCACGATCGCTGATGCGTGTCGGTTCGAGGAGCTCGAGGACGATCGGCGGAACCGAACACAACACCAACTTGACGTGGGCGGCGGTCGCGGCACGACAGGCGTAGACGAGAACGGCGAGCCCCGCCGAATCCACGTCGCTCACGTTCGAGAGATCGATCACGAGGGTCGCAGACCCGTGCGCCAGCGTCCGAGCGACCGTCTCCCGCAGGACGCGTGACGAAGAGCGATCGAGTGCACCTGAGGGATGCAGAACATTCCGAGAATCTTGGCTGGGGTGCGCGCGCAGACTCCCGGCAGAGATTTGCATCATTCTCCCGCTCCGCCATGTACGGGCGACCGGTCCGACGGATGGGATCGGAGGAGGGGACTCGAGGAGCCGCACCTGCCGACCAGTGTCGCCGGGTTCGGCACATCACGCAAAGCGATTGAAATCGATTCGTCGCGTGGGTACCGGCTGCTTGCGAACAGGTGTACGGTTGTTGGTGGACGGTCGCTGACTAGCCGACCCAGCCGGTGACGACTTCGCCGACCGATTGGCCTCCGCCAAGTGCTCCCTTGCATTGGGGAGTTCGCGTCCACGGGCATGCGCCCGCGGAACGCTTCGAACAGGAGGCCAAGAATGCGGCCCAGCTACAAGCAGTCCCGTGCGAGCTCTTCCGTCCCGATCCGGGACCCTCTCGCCGACGACCTCATTGGCGCGTCCAGCCGTGACGCACGAGCTCAGGTGTCGCCGCAGCTGGCACACGCCTCCGGCGGCAAGTCGTTGGTTCCGTTCTGGCGACGGTGGTGGCGTGCGTTGTGAGCCATCTCGCGCCGCACGAGGAAGAAGCCGACGAGTACCC
>JBKPDN010000180.1:0-5748 GCA_046727875.1 Actinomycetota bacterium
CACACCCAATCCGAGGACGAAGCGGCCCGGGAACGCGTCGCTCACGGTCTTCCAGCCCCCGGTCATCGTCATCGCGTCGCGTCCGTAGATCTGGGCGATGCCGGTCGCCGCCGTGATGCGCCGGGTGCCCGCGAGGAGGAGGGCGGCGTGCACGATCGGGTCGCGGCCGACGGCGTCGGGCACCCAGATCGCGCCGTAGCCGAGCTCCTCGAGCTCCGCCGCCAGCTCCCGTGCGCGCGCGATGGGCTGGAGGTCGAGCGCGAACGTCCAGATCCCGACTCGTCCAATGTCCACGGTGGGCTCCCCGCTGGACACGAAATGAGAACACGTTCTACCTTGGGGATCGTAGCGGGGGAGAGCGACGTGAGCGTGACGACGGACCGGTCGGACGACCGCCTGCTCATCGGCGGCGAGTGGGTCGAGGGCGGCGACGGCGGCTACGAGATCGTGAACCCGGCGACCGAGGCCGTGGTCGGCGTGGCGCCCGAGGCGTCGGCCCAGCAGGCGCGCGACGCCGCCCGGGCGGCGCGGGACGCCTTCGAGTCGTGGTCACAGACGACGCCCGAGCAGCGCGCCGAGCTCCTCACGGCAGCAGCGAAGCGGGTACGCGAGAAGCTCGAGGACCTCGTACCGCTGGTGATCGCGGAGACGGGATGCACTACCGCCGTCGGCCGCGCGATGCAGGTGCCGGTGGCGGCCAGCCGGTTCGACCGGTACGCGCGCGGCGCGCTCGAGCCGAGCGTCATCCCCCTCGCGCCGCAGGAAATGCCGGCGACACCGATGGCGCCGGCGGGCTTGATGGGTGCGCTCGCGCGTCGCGCCCCGGTCGGCGTGGTCGCGTGCATCACGCCGTACAACTTCCCGATCGTGAACATGGCCGGCAAGATCGGTCCCGCCCTCGCGATGGGCAACACGGTCGTCGTGCGACCGGCGCCCCAGGACCCGCTGGCGGTCATCGAGCTCGTGAGGATCCTCGAGGAAGTCGGCTTCCCGCCCGGTGTCGTGAACGTCGTGACCGGCTCGAGCCCGGTGACGGGGGAGGCGCTGGTCGAGTCACCCGACGTCGACATGATCAGCTTCACGGGCAGCACCGCCGTCGGCCTGCGCATCGCCGAAGCGGGCGGCCGCACGATGAAGCGGCTGCTGCTCGAGCTGGGCGGCAAGGGCGCGGGCATCGTGCTCGACGACGCCGACCTCGCCACCGCCGTCACCGCGATCGGATCGGTGTGGACGTTCCACGCCGGGCAGATCTGCACGGCGCCGACGCGGGCAATCGTGCACCGGTCGCGCTACCAGGAGTTCGTCGAGGGCCTGGCCAAGATGGCGACGCTGCTCCCGGTCGGTGACCCGACCGATCCGAAGACCGTCGTGGGGCCGCTGATCACCGGCGCGCACCGCGATCGCGTCGAGGGCTACATCCGCGCCGGCGCCGACGAGGGCGCGGAGGTCGCGGTCGGCGGCGGCCGTCCCTCGCATCTCGAGCGCGGCTTCTTCGTGGAGCCGACGCTACTGGCAGACGTCCGCAGCGACATGCGGGTTGCACGCGAGGAGATCTTCGGCCCCGTGATCGTCGTCGAGGCGTTCGACGACGACGACGACGAGGCCGTGCGCCTCGCGAACGACAGCGACTTCGGTCTGTACGACTACGTGTTTACCGGCGATTCCGCCCGGGGCATGCGGCTCGCGCGGCGCCTGCGGGCCGGGAACGTCGGCATCAACACGATCCAGCGCAACCACGAGACGCCGTTCGGGGGCACGAAGTACAGCGGCGTCGGCCGCGACGGTGGCTCGTTCGGCCTCCACGCGTACTCGGAGCTCCAGAGCGTCGTCTGGCCCGGGTGACGCCGGCGTGAGCGAGCCCGTATGACCGACGACGTCGTCACCGTTGTCCCTCCCGGCAAGCTCGTCTTCGGGATCCAGCTGCCGACGGTCGCGCTGAGCACGATGGTGGCGGCGCCGTGGGAGCGGGAGAATGGCGCCGGCGTTCCCGAGCTCGTGCGGGCCGCGCAGGCCGCCGACAGCGCCGGGTTCTTCTATGTCGCGGTCTGCGACCACATCGCGATCCCGCGCCCGGCGGCGGCGACGATGTCGACGACGTGGTACGACCCGATCTCGACGTTGGGCTTTCTCGCCGCGCACACGACGCACACGCATCTGATGACGAACGTCCTCGTCGGCGGCTACCGGCACCCGCTCCAGACGGCCAAGGCGTTCGCGACGCTCGACACGCTCTCCGGCGGCCGCGCCATCCTCGGCGTGGGTGCCGGGCACGTCGAGAAGGAGTTCGACGCGCTGGGCCTCTCGTTCGCCGACCGCGGTCAGGCACTCGACGCCGCCATCGACGGCGTCAAGGCCTCGTGGCGCGACGAGTTCGTCGGGGATGGCGACGCCGCCGTCGGCTTGCGGCCGCGCCCCGTCCAGCAGCCGCGCCCGCCGATCTGGATCGGCGGCTCGAGCCGTCCGGCGCTGCGGCGGGTCGCCGAGCGCGGCGACGGCTGGATCCCCCAGGGGACGCCGCGCAAGCGCATGCCGGAGTCACTCGCGTACCTCCGCGCCCACCGCGACCAGGTTCGCCCGGGTGTCGAGCCCGAGATCGGCGTCATCACCGAGGCGATGTACGTCGGCGAGCCCGACTGGGATGTCGCGCGCGGCACGATCACCGGCCCGCCCGAGAAGGTGGCCGAGTCGATGAACGAGTACGGCGCGATGGGCGTGGCGCACCTCCAGGTGCGGTTCGAGTCGCGCTCGGTCGACGAGCTGTGCGACCAGATCGAGCGGTTCGGCGCCGAAGTCGGACCGCACCTCACTCGCTGACGTAGGAGCTCGCGATGGCAATGCTCGGCCTCCGATACGACCTCAGGGCTCCGAACTGGGGCTCGGCGACGCACGCGGAGCTGTACGCGGCGTGTCTCGATCAGGCCGCGTGGGCTGACGAGCGGGGCTTCGACGCCGTCGTCCTGTCCGAGCACCACGGCGCCGAGGACGGCTACATCCCGGCGCCGGTCACGATGGCGGCTGCAGTCGCAGGACGGACCCGACGCATTCCGATCAACATCGCCGCGGTCCTCGTTCCGCTGCACGATCCGATCCGGCTGGCGGAAGAGCTCGCGGTGGCCGACCTCGCCAGCGGCGGGCGCGTGAGCTTCGTCGCCGGGCTCGGCTACCGGTACGAGGAGTTCGAGATGGCGGGCGTCGACCGCAAGCGACGCGGCAAGCTCCTCGAGGAGTACGTCGACGTGATGCGGAAGGCGTGGACCGGCGAGCCGTTCGAGTGGCGCGGCCGACGCGTGCAGGTCACACCGAAGCCCCTCTCACAGCCCCACCCGTTCATGATGATCGGCGGCTCCACCGAGATCGCAGCCCGGCGTGCGGCGCGGCTCCGGCTGCCGTTCTTTCCCGCCGTCGGCGACCCGAAGCTGGCCGAGATCTATACCGACGAATGCAACAAGGTGGGGTTCGACGGCGGCTTCGTGAGCCTGCCCGCGGGGCCGGGGTTCGTGCACGTGGCCGAGGACCCGGAAGCGGCGTGGGCATCGATCGGGCCGCACGCGCTGCACGAGGCGAACGTGTACGAGAGCTGGCAGACGCCGGGGCAGCGTTCCGCCGTCGACGTGCACGCCAAGGACGTCGACGACGTGCGCAAGAGCGGTGTGTACCGGGTGGTGACGCCCGACGAGTGCGTGGAGCTGGCCGCGGAGCTCGGCAACCACATGCTCGTCCTGCATCCCCTCATGGGCGGCATCCCACCGGACGTCGGCTGGGAGAGCCTCGAGCTGTTCGAGCGCAAGGTCCTCCCGCGCCTGCGAGGCGCCGCCGGTTCCTGACGCATCTACCAGAGCTCGTCGGTGTAGCGATCGGTGCCGGGGACGGTCGCGAGGAACGGCGATACGAACAGGATGCGGCCCAGGCCACTGGCGTCGAACTCCTTGCCGAGCCCACCGAACCGCTCGTCGAACACCTCCAGCGGGTCCTCGTCGAGGAAGTACAGCTGGAGGAAGCGGTCGGTGTCCTCGTTGCGGGGCACGTCGCTCGGCGCGTCCTGGAAGAGCGGCACGGGCGTGAACGCGGTCATCACCGCAGCCGGGCACGGCCGGTCGTGGAACCACGCCACCACGTCGTCGTGCGCTTTCCCGTCGGCGACCTCGCCGATGACGGCGACGAGGCCCGGGAAGTGGTGGTCGAGCGCGAGCTCGGCCGGCACGCCGTCGGCGTCGGCCTGCTGCTCGTCGAGAAAGCGGTACATGAGCGTGTGGATGTGGTCGCGCTCCGCGAACATCCGATCGTGGGCGTGGAGCCAGTTGACCTGCTCCGTGCCCCACTTCATCCACTCGCCGAAGCGTCCGGCGAGGATCCAGTACAGCGCGAGGAACGATCCGACCATGGGGTCGGGCGTGATCGGGGAGTCCGTCGGGTACCGCTTGTCCTTGCACGCGCGGGTGGCGACGAAGCGGCCGCCGGACACCGTCCACGCGCCGATCATGCAGCCGGCGTAGAAGTGGTCGCGCTCGTACCACCGGTTGTATTCGACCTCGTGGCCCTTGTGCGGCTCGACGAGCGTGAACAGCGCGCCGCCGAGCTTGATCGGCTTCTCGCTCGTGTCACCGGTCCCCAAGGGCTGGATCACCGACTCCGTGGTCATGTCGCCTCCGTTGTCCGCGCGGCGAGCGCGCGCTTGTCGACCTTGAGCATCGATGTGAGTGGCAGCTCGTCGACCACCTCGAGGCGATCGGGCGCCTTGTAGTCCGCCAGGCGGTCGCGGCACCACGACCGCAGCGCGTCGAGCGTCGGCGGCGACGAGTTCGGCGCCGGCACGACGAACGCGGCGCCCACCTCGCCGAGCACGGGATCGGGCGCGCCGACCACCGCCGCCCGCGCGACGGACGGATGCTCGGCGAGCACCGCCTCGACCTCGGCCGGGTACACGTTGTATCCGCCGCGGATGTACATCTCCTTGAGCCGTCCGACGATGCGCAGGTTGCCGTCGGCGCCCACGAACCCGAGGTCGCCGGTGTGCAGCCACCCGTCGGCGTCGATGGCCTCGGCGGTGCGCTCGGCGTCGCGCCAGTAGCCGCGCATCATCGCCGCCGACCGGCACTGCACCTCGCCCACCTCACCGGCGGATTGTTCGTGTCCGTCGGAGGGGGCGACGATCCGCAGCTCCACCTCGGGGGCCGGTCGTCCGACCGTCGTCGCGACGACCTCGGCGTCGTCGTCCACGACCGTGCTCGTGCACACGCCGGCCTCCGTGCTCGTGTAGCGAGTGATCACCGGGCAGCCGAGCACCTTGCGGATCTGGCGCACCAGATCGGGCGCGATCGACGCGCCGCCGAGCGCCGCGACGCGCAGCCCGGAGAAGTCGGTCCGCTCGACGTCGGGGTGCGCGAGTACCAGCGACCACTGCGTGGGCACGCCGGTGGCCATCGTGATGTCCTCTTCGCGGACGAGGCGCAGCGACTCCTCGGCCGACCACGGCTCGCCCACCAGGACCACCGTCGTGCCGTTCGCCAGCTCGTCCCACATGCGGGTCATGTAGCCGACGTGCGGGAACGGCAACGCGAGGAGCCGTCGGTCACCAGGACGGGTGAGCTCACCGATGTTGCGCGAGATCACCTCCATCGCCGCGTGGTCGTACACCGCGCCCTTCGGCTGACCGGTCGTCCCGCTCGTCCACACCACGCAGGCGGGGTCGGTCGGCGAGAGCGCGGGCAGTGAGCGCGCCGGCTCGGCCCCGAACGCGTGGCCGAGCTC
>JBKPDN010000181.1:0-1238 GCA_046727875.1 Actinomycetota bacterium
CGCTTGCTGGCTCCTGGCGGCTTCCGGCCGGTCCCCCGAACCTGACGCCGACGTCACGAATATCGTACCCTCCGGCCCTCGGAGGGAGACAGAGCCACAGAGAGATAGAGGAGCGGTCATGTCCGAGCACCGTGAGTTCAAGGACATCCGCGGGTCCGGCACCGAGAACGCGCCCGCCCTACCCGTCGACGAGTTCATGGCCTCCCTCGAGGCCCTCCAAGCCGAGGTCGCGACCGACAAGAACCTCGTGTGGGAGCGCGTCGCCGACGGCACGCTGTCGATGGAGCTCCTCCAGCGGCTGTGCAAGGAGTACTACTTCCTCGGCAAGTGGTACACGAGCGAGTTCGGCTCGATCGTGTCGAACGCGCCCGACGTCGACGCCGTCAACCTCGGGGCCAGCGAGCACTTCGTGCACTGGGCCCAGAACCTCGCCGACGAGATGGGATTCGCCGGTGACCGCAACCACGTCGACATGAAGGTCGACTGGGCCCATCAGCTCGGCATCACCGATGAGGAGCTGGTGTCCTACCGGGCGATGCCCGAGTCGATCGGCTCCGTGTTCACCACGCTCTTCTACATGCGCCGCTCCTACGAAGAAGGCCTGGCCGCGTTCGGTTGGGCGGGGGAGCGGTTCGCGGCATCGACGAACTACGCGGTCAAGATGTACGAGGGCATGCGCGACCACTACGGCATGGAGGTCGAGAACTTCAAGGTGCACGCGTACGCCGAGGAGGACCACGGGCGCATGGCGGACTACCTGCTCCGGTCGGTCTCGGAGACCGCGGGGCAGCAGCGGCGCGTCCGGCGTGCCGTTGAACACGTCCTGATCTGCCGCAACGCCCGCACCTCGGCGTTGAACCGCTGGCTCGACGAGCCCGGCGCGTTGCGCTCCTAGCGAGCTTCGCGTCCGAGAACTCGATCGGCCGGCGGCTACCGGCCCCAGCCGCCTTGTGGTGCCGGTCCCCTCGGCGAAGATGGGATCACGACCACTCTTGCGGGACCGTGCGCTGACAAATCCACCCGATGTCGCTCTCGCCGTCGGAGAATGCGTCCGTGGCGATTGCGCGGGCGCGACTCGGAGCGGCCGGACTGGCCGGGGTGGCCGGCCTCCCGGTTGCGGCCATGGCCGCGGTGGGCACGGTCGCGGCCCAGCTCTGGTACGTCGGGCACCGCCGGCTGCCGAGCTTCCGCGATCTCGAACCCGACGGTGTGTTCGGGCCCGACTCGGGCCCCGAGGT
>JBKPDN010000182.1:0-3441 GCA_046727875.1 Actinomycetota bacterium
ATGCACATGCTCGTGTTCTTCGTCGACGACGCGCCCGGCGCGCTGCGGGACCGGTTGCGCGAGCTGCAGATGGCGCGCAACGAGCGCAACGTGCAGATCGTCGATGCCCTCAACGCGCACGGCGTCCCGATCACGATCGACGCCGTGCTCGCGCAGGCCGGCCCGGGATCGGTCGGCCGGCCCCACATCGCGCGCGTGCTGATGGACGGCGGCTACGTGCCGTCGATCCAGAAGGCGTTCGACGTCTGGCTGGCCAAGGGCCGGCCCGCGTACTTCGAGCGCGACCGGCTGGTCCCCGAGGACGCGATCGAGCTCACGCACGCGTCCGGCGGCGTCTGCGCCGTCGCTCACCCGGGATCGCTCGGTCTCGAGGACGGCGCGCTCGACGAGTTCGTGGCCGCGCTGACGGACGCCGGACTCGACGCTCTCGAGTGCGAGTACGGCGCCTACACCCCGAACGAGCGGCAACCGTTCCACGGGCTGGCGCGCCGCCACGAGCTCGCGCCCACGGGCGGGTCGGACTACCACGGCGAGAACAAGCCGGGATTGTCGGTCGGGACCGGCCGGGGCGACCTGCGGGTCCCCGACGAGTACCTGGATGGGTTGGAGGCTCGCCGCCCCTAGGCGATGCGTGCGTGGAGCATCAATATGTTGCTCTAGGGACGCATCGGTGCGTTGGCGCCGAGCGCGTGCGGGATCGCGTCGCGCCATGCCCGGGTGGCGTCGGCGAGGGGCAGGTCGAACGCGTCCCGGGCGACGAGGTCGTCGCCGCCCGCCTCACCGGCGTCGACCGCGGGCACCCCGGCCGCGCCGGCGCGTGCCCGCCCCACGCCCGCCAGCACCGGCTCGACCGCGCACACGACGCGTGACGCCGATTCGGAGAAGCACTCGATGGCGCCGCCGATCTCGACGTCGAACCCGCACTCGCCCGCGATCGCCATCTCGGCGAGCGCGACCGCCAGCCCTCCGTCGGAGCAGTCGTGGACACCGTCAACGAGGCCGTCCGCCACGAGGGCGCGTACCAGCTCGTGGACGGCGCCCGCCGCGGCAAGGTCGGCGCGCGGCGGCAATCCGCCGTCGAGGCCGTGCACGACGGCCGCCCACTCGGACCCACCCAGCTCCGACGACGTCTCGCCCAGCACGACGATGCGCGTCGCGTCGGCGAGCGCGGGCGGCGGCGGGCGGTCGTCGAACTCGTCGATCAGCCCGAGCAGCCCGACGACCGGCGTCGGGTCGATGTCGCGCCCCTGCGACTCGTTGTAGAAGCTCACGTTGCCGCCGACGACCGGGATCCCGAGGGCGCGGCACGCTTCGCTCATGCCGTCGACCGCCTCGGCGAACTGCCACATGACTTCGGGGTGCTCGGGGTTGCCGAAGTTCAGGCAGTTCACGAGGGCGAGGGGACGGGCGCCGACGCACGCGACGTTGCGCGCCGCTTCGAGCACCGCGAGCGCGCCACCGGTGCGCGGGTCGAGCCGGCAGAACCGTCCCTTGCCGTCGGTGGTGAGCGCCAGCGCCCCGTCGGTCTCCTTGAGCCGCAGCACGGCGGCGTCTGCGCCCGGGCCGGCGACGGTGTTCAGGAACAGCTGGTGGTCGTACTGGCGCCACACCCACGACTTGTCGGCGATCGTCGGCGTCGCCAGCAGCTCGAGCAGCTCGCCCGACAGGTCGGTCCCGACCGGGAAGCGCGCCGCGAGCTCGGGCGCGGGGTCGGCGGCCTGCAGCGCGTCCTGGCCCGCGGGCCGGGCGCGCGGACGGTCGTACAACGGACCGTCGCCCAGGCTCTCGACCGGGACGTCGGCGACCGGGACGGCGTCCCCGTCGGTGTCCGGGCGGTCGAACAGGCCGTCGTACACCCGGAATCGCCGGGTCGCCGTGACGCGCCCGACGACCGCCGCGTCGATCTCCCACCGCTCGCAGAGCCCGAGCACCTCGTCGAGCGCGTCGGGCTGGACGATCACCAGCATGCGCTCCTGGCTCTCGGACGTCATCACCTCGACCGCGTTCATACCCGGCTCGCGCCGCGGGACGCGCGCGATGTCGACGTCCATCCCCGCGCCCGCCTTGGCGGCCGTCTCCGACGCCGCGCACGAGAGCCCCGCGGCGCCGAGGTCCTGCACGCCCACGGCGAGACCGGCCTCCAACAGCGCCAGGCACGCCTCGATGAGCTTCTTCTCCTCGAGCGGGTCGCCCACCTGCACCGACGGCCGCTTCGCCTCCGCCCCCTCCTCGAACCCGGCGGAGGCGAGCACGCTGGCGCCGCCGATGCCGTCGCGTCCGGTCGACGAACCGAGCAGCACGGCGAGGTTCCCCTCACCGCGTGCACGGGCGAGGACCAACCGGTCGTGCGGCAGCAACCCGAGACAGAGCACGTTCACGAGCGGGTTCTCGCGGTAGCAGTCGTCGAAGGCGACCTCGCCGCCGACCGTCGGCACGCCGACCGCGTTGCCGTAGCCGCTGATCCCCGACACGACGCCCTCGAACAGATAGCGCGTCCGCGCGTCGTCGAGCGGCCCGAACCGCAGCGGATCCATGAGCGCGATGGGCCGCGCGCCCATCGAGAAGACGTCGCGGATGATGCCGCCCACTCCGGTTGCCGCGCCCTGGTACGGCTCCACCGCCGACGGGTGGTTGTGGCTCTCGATGCGCAGGGCGACGGCGAGCCCGTCGCCGACGTCGACGACGCCGGCGCCCTCACCCGGGCCGACCAGCACCCACGGCGCGTCGGTCGGCAGCCGCCCGAGGTGCGCCTTCGACGACTTATAGGAGCAGTGCTCGGACCACATGACCGCGTACATGGCCAGCTCCACGTCGGTCGGGTCGCGGCCGAGCAGCTCGACGACCGATGCGAGCTCGTCGTCGCTGAGGCCGAGCTGACGGTGAAGCGGCTCCACAGTTCCTCCTTCGCCCTCGCGGGCTCGGGCTCCTGTCGGCGACGGTCGGCAAAGCCGCCGCCGCCGCCGCGGCCAGGGTATCGGCGGGTCACAGGCGCGAAATGGAGCCGCGCGCAATTCCGAAATAGACTGCGTCCGAAATCGTATAAGGAGGGGTCGCCGGATGGCCGCAGCCCGAAAAAGCACAATGACCGCCGAGCACAAGCGGGCGCTGGCCCAGGGTCGGGCCGAGGGCCGGGCGGTGCGTTCCTACCTCGAGGCACTCGACCAGAACCGCCCCCGGCGCGGTCGCCCGCGCACGCAGGCGTCGATCGAGAAGCGGCTCAAGACGGTCGAGTCGGAGCTCGGCGACGCCACCCCGCTCCAGCGCCTGCAGCTCGTCCAGGTGCGCATGGACCTCGAGCGCGAGCACGACCGGCTCGACGCTGCCGACGACCTCACCGGCCTCGAGCGAGACTTCGTGCGGGTCGCCCGCGGCTACGCCGAGCGCAAGGGCATCTCGTACGCGGCGTGGCGCGAGCTCGGCGTCTCCCCCGACGTGCTACGC
>JBKPDN010000183.1:0-8671 GCA_046727875.1 Actinomycetota bacterium
CTGGGGCGGTCGAGATCGCCCTCGAGTCGATCGACTTGTAGAAGGACCGCTTGGCCATGCCGAGCACGCAGCGCTTTCCGTTGACGCTTCTTCGGTGCACTAGCTCGCTCTTCGGAGCACTACACGCCCTCGGACCGGGACCGTTTGTAACACTGGATCACGATCAATTCGACGGTCTCTTGCCTGGCATTCCCCTGTGCGAGAACCTCCTAGTGATACATCGACGTTCCGACGAAGGGAGGAGCGGTGCCGAACAAGAAAGGCGCAGTGCGCCGAACAGGGCGGAAGGCAGTCCGGCCGTCACGCAAAACGGCGGGGAAGCCGTCAGCCGCGGCGAAATCTGCGAAGAAGACTGCGAAATCCAACGCGCGCATCGAGCATCAAATCAAGGTCGGCCAAACCCTCACCGAGAACATCGAGGGGCACGCCGCCCGCACAGATTCGCCCGAGTTCGTCGCGGCTCGGACGACGCTGCACAAAATCATCGGCTCGCTTGAGCCGAACCCGTATGGGCCCGGGCCGATCCAAGCGCATCACGGCGGCTCGATCTGGCTCCACGGCGGTGCCAGCGACAACGACTGGCACCTGGTTCTCAACTGGGCGGGTATTGAATGGAGCGCTCAGTTCTGCTGCGACCCCGCAAAAGTCGATGCTCTGCGCCGGAACGCGCTCGCGATCACCGACGGGTTGCCCACCACCCTGCCTGCCCTGGAGGCCCTCGGGTACACCGACACGGCCTTGCTGACCACCGAAATCAAGACGCCTGACGACATCGCTCGCTACGTCGATTCGATTTGGAACTCCTGCGTGCCAATTCCCCAGCCTCGCCACACCGGCTCAATCAAGCCGAGCGATGCGCTGGCGTGTGGCGTGCACAACTATCCCGAGCCGATGTGCGGGATTCCTCGGGTCATGCGCAGCGACTTCGTCCCCTTCGTCGTCGACGCCACCACCAAGACCGCAGCCGTGGTCGCACCCGTCGCTCCCCGCCACTCCGGCGATGGCCGAGTGCGTGTGCTGTTCGCGGAGCGCGGAAACCCGCTGCACGCACTCCACCAGCGTGCACACGGCCAGGGAGCAGCACTGATCCTCGCGCCAAACAGCCCGGTCGCCAAGAAGGCCTTCGCCAAACAGCGGTAGCGACTCCAAGCCAAAACTTTGCGCCGAGACGTGGACTCGCCAGGCGGTGGGCGCTCCTGGTTTCGAAGCTGTGACCTCTGCCGTGTGAAAGCGTCCGGGGTCGTACAGCGGATGTCAGGCCGTCGCGTTTGAGCAGGTCAGGTCGCAGAGGCCGTCCAGCTGATGTCAACTCGAACAGCTACTGACAGCGCGTTCATTACCAACCGACCGCGCTGCCATGCGGCTGCCGTTTGGGGGTCGTGCGGCGTCCGGCCTCCCGTGCAGGCCCCCAAGGAGCTCCTTGGGTCCGCTCCCCCGCCGCCAGCGGATGTGCCCCAAAGAGCGGAGTCCGGTGCGCGCTGGCTCAACGCTCGATACGAAGGTCCGGACCGACTTCCAACGGCGAGGGATCAGCACCGAACTCGTTCGGCGTGCCGTTCTGTGTGCAAGACGCGCGCCGGGTGCGAATGGGTGCAGGTCGATTTCGAAACGCGCCTCATGCCCTTCTATTTCGATACGTGCGGCTTCCGGGTGCGGGCGCGTGCGGAGCTGAACATCAGCACGACCGCGATCATCGGGAGGGGCTGACACCACGCCGATCCCGGCCCCTGATGGTCTGAAGCAGCATGCGTGCACATGTACGTTCCCCTCGACACCGGGTGGTCGAGTCCCTGAGCTGCGAGTCCCGGAGTGCGCCGATGTTAGGGTCTCCGTCCGTGCGCATCGCGGTCGATCTGACGCTCTGCCAGGGGTACGCGCAGTGCTGCTTCCTCGCACCGGAGGTATTCAGGTTCAACGGTGAGGAAGCACTCATGTACGTGCCCGAGCCCGATCCCGATCAGCGTGAGCAGGTCCTCCGCGCGGTGAAGGCTTGCCCGGTCCAGGCGATCCTCGTCGACTACGCGGACGGGCTCGTCGATCCCACATGAGCGTGCTGGGCGCCACCGATCGCGTCGTCGTCGTCGGCGCGTCACTCGCGGGACTGCGTGCGGCAGAGGAGCTTCGCCGGAAGGGCTTCGAGGGTCCTCTGACGCTCATCGATGCCGAGGATGCTGAGCCGTACGACCGCCCGCCGCTCTCCAAGCAGGTGCTGCTCGGGATGGCGCCCGCGGACCGCACGCGGCTGCCGCGCCTCCGGGATCTGGGCAAGACCGAGTGGGTCCTGGGAGTCGCCGCGGCGGGTCTCGACCGGGCACGTGGCGTGGTGGAGCTCGCCGACGGGCGCGCGGTCCCGTACGACCGGCTCGTCATCGCCACCGGGGTGCGCAACCGGCCGTGGCCGGTGGAGTCGGAGGCCGGGCTCGACGGCGTCGTGTCGATCCGCACCGGCGCGGATGCCGCGAAGCTCGCGGCGCTGCTGAGGGCGGGGCCGAAGCGGGTGGTCGTGATCGGCGCCGGGTTCACCGGCTCCGAGATCGCGTCGGTGTGTCGGCAGCTCGATCTGCCCGTGACGCTCGCCGAGCGCGGGCCGGCACCCCTCGCGGGCGCGCTGGGCGGCGTGGTCGGTCAGGTCGCGACCGAGATCCAGCTCGCGCACGGGGTCGACCTCCGCTGCGGGGTCACGGTCGAAGGGCTCGAAGGCGACGACCAGGGTCGGCTCCGCCGCGCAACGCTGTCGGACGGGACGCAGCTCGACGTCGAGGTCGCAGTGGTCGCACTGGGAGCGCTGCGCAACACCGAGTGGCTGTACGACTCGCGTCTCGCGGCCGGGCCCCGCGGCGTGTCGACGGATGCGGGCTGCCGGGCGATCGACATCGACGGACTGGTCGTCGACGACATCTTCGTCGCCGGTGACGTCTCCCGCTTCCCCCACCCCCTCTACGAGTACCAGTTCCTCATGCTCGAACACTGGGAGACCGCGGTGACGCAGGCACGGATCGCCGCGCACAACATGATGAGCCCGCCGATGGAGCGTCTGCCCCACGTCTCGGTCCCCGCGTTCTGGTCGATGCAGTTCGGGCTCAACATCAAGTCGGTGGGTGTGCCCAGCTTCGGCGAGGAGATCCAGTTCACCCAGGGCTCGGTGACGGAGCGAAGCTTCTGCGCTGCTTACGGCCACAACGGTCGACTGGTCGCGGCCGTGACGGTCGACAACGCCAAGTGGCTCGACTTCTATCGCACGCAGATCGAGCAGGCGGCTCCGTTCCCCGGCGACCTCCACGGGATCGACGGGCCCGCCACCGCGAGCGCCGTACCGGCTGATTTCCCGCACCCGTCGGTTCCGTACGCGCTCCCACCCGTCGTGCTGACCGGGCACGAACCGAGCCAGCGACACGCCGCGATGCTGCGGCCGGAGGCGGCACCGTCGTGAGCAACGAGGCGCTCATGCACGAGCTGGCGGCCGACGAGACCCGCCCCAACCCGTACCCGATCTACGCGCGGTTCCGCGAATCACCCATCACGGTGCTCGACGACGGCAGCTACGCGGTGAGCACCTTCCAGGAGATCGCGACGCTGCTGCACGATCCGCGCATCAGCTCGAACCCCGACAACCTGCCGTCGCCGCCTCTCGCGCCGCCGGTCCGTCCGTTCATCTTGCGGGATCCCCCCGATCACGACCGGATGCGCCGCATCACTATGCGCTACTTCGGCCCGCCCACGACGCCAAACACCATCGTCGGAGTTGAGCCCGAGATCCGTGACGTCGTCCGCGGCCTCATCGACGACCTGGGCGACGGGCGCGTCGACATCGTCGATCAGTTCTCCTACCCGCTGCCGGTGGCGATCATCTGCAAGCTGTTCGGAGTCCCGCGTGAGGACGAGTCGAAGTTCCACGCCTGGGCAGACGCGCTCACCGCTGCGCTCGGGGCGCAAGATCGCGCCGAGGGCGCCGAAGAGCTGAACGAACGTCGCAACGAAGCGCAGATGCAGATCGGCGCGTACCTTGCCGGGTTGGTCCAGCGGCATCGAGAGAACCCCGACGACAGCATGCTTTCGCGAATGGCCAACGATCCGAGCGGCGATCGTATGAGCGACGCCGACCTCGCCGCGACCGGTGTGCTGCTGTTCGTTGCCGGCCACGAGACGACGGTCAACCTCATCAGCAACGGGATGTTGACCCTGCTCCGAAATCCGGACGTGCTGGAGCGACTTCGCGACGAACCCGAGCTCGCGCCTTCGCTGGTCGAGGAGCTGCTCCGCTACGAGCCGCCCGTGCAGTACCTCCCCAACCGCAGCACGCTCGCCGACGTCGAGATCGCGGGCACGACGATCCCGAAGGGCTCGCACGTGAACGTACTCCTCGCAAGCGGCAACCGTGACCCTCTCCAGTTCGACGACCCCGAGCGGTTCATCCCGGATCGGCGCGAGAATCAGCACTTCGGGTACGGCGGCGGGATCCATTACTGCTTCGGCGCGCCACTCGCTCGCCTCGAGACCCAGATCGCGCTGGTCGAGCTCGTGCGTCGACTCGGCGGCCCCCGGCTGGCGACCGACCCGCCCGCCTACCGTCCGAGTCCGGTGCTGCGGGGCCCCATCCACCTGCCGGTCGAGGTCGACCGCGTCGAACGCTGACCCCGAACGATCAGCTACCGGTGATTCCTGAGCCGGCGCCGCGGGCGGGTGTCCGAATCAGGGAATGTGCAGGCCGGAGGCGGCGCGCGCGATGACGAGGCGCTGGATCTCGGAGGTGCCCTCGAAGAGCGTGTAGATCTTCGAGTCCCGGTGCCACTGCTCAACCGGGAAGTCGCGGATGTAGCCGTAACCGCCGAGGATCTGGATGGCCTGCTCGGTGACCCAGACGGCGACCTCCCCCGCCTTGAGCTTGCTCATCGAGCCCTCGCCGTTCTCGAACTTCTTCTTGGTCGCGCCCATCCACGCCGCCCGCCACACGAGCAGACGCGCCGCGTCGATCTCCATCTTCATGTCGGCGAGCTTGAACGCGATCCCCTGGTTCTCGATGATCTTGCGCCCGAAGGCTTCGCGGTCCTTGGCGTAGTCGAGGGAGAACTCGTACGCGGCGCGGGCGATACCAAGCGCCTGGGCGCCGACGACGGGCCGGGTCGTCTCGAACGTGCTCATCGCCGCCTGCACGTGTGAGCTCTTGCCCTCCCGCGCCCGGGCGAGGCGCGCCTCGAGCTTCTCCTCGCCACCAAGCAGGCACGCGCTCGGGACGCGCACGTCGTCGAGCAGCACCTCGCCGGTGTGCGAGGCGCGGATGCCCATCTTCTTCTCCTTCTTGCCACCCGTGAGCCCGGGGGTGCCGGGCGGGACGACGAAGGAGGCATGACCGCGGGAGCCGAGGTCGGGATCGATGCTCGCCACCACGACGTGCACGTTCGGGCGGTCGAGCAACCCGCCGTTGGTGATAAACGTCTTCTGGCCGTTGAGCACCCAGTCGTCGCCGTCCTTCTTGGCGTGCGTGCGGAGGCTCGACACGTCGGAGCCGGCGCCGGGCTCGGTGACCGCGAACGACGCGAGGTGGATGTCGTCGGGGGTACCGAAGCACTGGGGCACCCACTCGGCGATCTGCTCGGGGGTCCCGTTGCCGGCGATGCCGGCCGCGCCGAGGGTGCTGCCGAAGATCGCCAGAGAGATCCCGGCATCGCCCCAGCACATCTCCTCGCTGACGATCGGGAACAGCAGCCCCGTCGGGTCGGAGAAGCACTGGGCCACGAACTCCCAGGAGTAGATGCCGATCTTCGCCGCCTCCTCGATGATCGGCCACGGTGTCGCCTCCCGCTCGTCCCACTCGGGACCGGCGGGGCGCACCACCCGGTCGGCGAAGTCGTGGACCCATTTCTGGATCTGCTGCTGATCTTCGTTGAGCTCGAGCGAGAACTCGGCCATGGGGATCCTCCTCGGGGCGACAGGGACCCGTCGATAAGTTACTGGCTGGTAACGACCATAGCCCCCGGCCCGGGCCGGGCCAAACATCCGGGAAACCCCGCCAGCTTCCCGTTGGACGCTTGAAGAGATCGTCGGGCTGCTCGATCAGATTCCGGCAGAGAGAAACCCCGGGAGCCGAAACCCCCGGGGTGCCAGTCGTTGTCTTGTGAGGTACTGCGCCGCCTACCGCTCTGTACGGGAGCGTACGCCCGGCGTCAACCGTGGTTTAGGCCTTGCCTGATTCAGCCAAGACTGTCTGGTAGCGGCCGGGTTGGGTTCGGCCCATCGCACAACACCCAGCCGCACGGAAGCGGGAACCTCTACCGCCAACAGGTTGCCTCTTTCCTTGCACCACGAAAGCGGGAGGCTCGGGAGGACCGGGGAGCCTCCCGCTTTTCGCGTCCACCCTCAAACTGACCCACTATCGCAAATCCGAGGTTCTCACGTAGGATCTCCCGCGTGAGCGAGCTTCGGATCGGCCAGGCGGCGGAGCTGCTCGGGGTGAGCCCCGACACCGTGCGGCGCTGGGCCGACGACGGCCGCCTGCCGACGCGCCGCACGAGCGGCGGGCATCGCGTCGTCGACGGCGTAGCGCTGGCCGAGCTGGCGGCCGCGCAGGCCAGCGCTCCCGAGCCGGGTGCCATCGTCAGCCAGTCGGCCCGCAACCGGTTCATCGGGATCGTCACGCGCGTCGTCAAGGACAAGGTGGCGGCGCAGGTCGAGATCCAGGCCGGTCCGCACCGAGTGGTCTCGCTGATGACGAGCGAGGCCGCCGAAGAGCTCGGGCTCGCGCCGGGTGACCTCGCGGTGGCGGCGGTGAAGGCGACGAGCGTCGTGATCGAAGTACCGGGAGGACGATGAGACGCGCCGTGGTCGCGCTCGCCGCCGTCGCGTTCCTGATGGCTGCGCAACCAGCGGCCGCCGGTCAGAACGCTTCGGGCGAGATCACCGTGTTCGCAGCGTCGTCGCTGACCGAGTCCTTCGGTGCGATCGCCAAGCAGTTCGGGAAGCGCTACCCGGACGTGACCGTGAAGTTCGACTTCGACTCGTCCTCGAACCTTGCGGCCCAGATCGACCAGGGCGCGCCCGCCGACGTGTTCGCATCCGCCGACGACGCCAACATGCGGAAGAGCATCGATTCGGGCGACGTCACGGCTCCGCCGGTGGTGTTCGCCAAGAACCGACTCGAGATCGCGGTCGAGAAGGGCAACCCGAAGAAGGTGAAGGGCCTGACCGACCTCGGGAAATCGGGGCTGATCGTCGTGCTGTGCGCCGACGAGGTGCCGTGCGGGAAGTACGCGGCGGAGGCCTTCGCGAAGGCCGGCGCCACCGTCAACCCTGCGTCCAAGGAGGAGAACGCCAAGGCGACCGTGAGCAAGGTGTCGCTGGGCGAGGCGGACGCCGGTGTCGTCTACGTCACTGACGTGAAGGCGGCCAAGGGCGCCGTGAGCGGCGTGAAGATCCCCGACGGCGTGAACGTGATCGCGACCTACCCCGTCGGGGTCGTCAGGGAGAGCCAGAACGGGACCGCGGCGAAGGCGTGGGTGCAGTTCCTCCAGTCGAAGGCCGCGCAGAAGACGCTGAGGAACTTCGAATTCCTGCCACCGTGAGCCGGCGGACCGGGCGGCGACCACCGGTCGCGGTCGTGGTGCTCGCGGCTCTTGCGACCGCGTTCTTCGCCATCCCGCTCCTCGGGCTGCTCCAACGGGCGCCGTGGTCCGAGCTGGCCGGCGACCTGAGCGATCCCGTCGTCCGCGACGCGCTCCGGCTCTCGTTGGTCTGCTCGGTGGGCGCGACCGCGCTCGGGTTCGTGCTGGGCCTGCCGCTGGCGTGGATGCTGGCGCGCACGGAGGTGCCGGGCCGCCGCTTCGTGCGCGCACTCGTGCTGCTCCCGATGGTGCTGCCCCCGGTGGTGGGCGGCGTCGCGCTGCTCCTCGCCTTCGGTCGCCGCGGCCTCGTCGGCCAGTACCTCGACCAGTGGTTCGACTTCCGGCTCCCGTTCACGACGTGGGGCGCGATCCTCGCCGAGGCGTTCGTCGCGATGCCGTTCTTCGTGATCGTGGTCGAGGCCGGCCTGCGCTCACTCGATCGCCGGTACGAGGAAGCGGCGTCGGCGCTCGGCGCCGGCCGCTTCACCACCTTCCGGCGGGTCGTGCTGCCGCTGATCGCGCCGTCGCTGGCCGCGGGGGCCGCGCTGACGTGGGCGCGGGCGCTCGGTGAGTTCGGGGCCACGATCCTCTTCGCCGGCAACCTCCAGGGCAAGACGCAGACGATGCCGCTGGCGATCTTCGTCGAGCTGCAGACCAACCTCGGCGGTGCGATTGCGCTCAGCCTCGTGTTGCTCGCGGTCTCGATCGTCGTGCTCGTCTCGCTGCGCGATCGGTGGTTCCCGGCGTGAGCCTCGAAGCCCGCGTCCGCGTCGACCTCGGCACGCTCGCGCTCGACGCCGCCCTCGACGCCGACGCCGGCCAGACTGTGGTGTTGCTCGGGCCCAACGGCGCCGGCAAGACAACGGTTCTGCGCGTGCTTGCCGGCCTGCAGCCGCTCGACGCCGGGCGGGTGGCGGTGGACGATCGGGTGCTCGACGATCCCGTCGCCGACGTGTTCACGCCGACCGAGCGGCGACCCATCGGGTTCGTGTTCCAGGATTACGCCCTCTTCCCGCACCTCAGCGCGTTGGAGAACGTGGCCTTCGGGCTGCGGGCGCGGGGCGTCGGCAAGGGTG
>JBKPDN010000184.1:0-6640 GCA_046727875.1 Actinomycetota bacterium
ACGTCGACGTTGGCCTTGATGCCCTCGGCGGCACCGGCGGCCCGGACCACCTGACGGAGAGCCTGGATCACGCGGCCGCGCTTGCCGATGAGTCGGCCCATGTCACTGGGGCTGGCGTGCACGAGGAGCTGCACGTCGTCGCGCCGCTCACTCACGTCGATCTCGACCGCCTCGGGCTCCTCGGCGACGTTGCGCGTGACGTGCTCGACCACCGCCCGGGCGCGGGCGCCGAGGATCCGGTTCCCCTCCGGTGCGATCTCGTCGTCTTCATAGTCGTCGTCGAGATCGTCATCGAGATCGTCGTCGAGCTCCGCGCCCGGCCCGTCGTCACTCATCGCTCGACTCCTCGGACTCCTGCTCGGCGGGCTCGTCGGCGCTCGCCTCGGCCCCGGCACCGGCGCCGGTCGCCTCGGCCGCCGCGGCACGCTCGGGCTCCGCCGCCGCCGCCGTCTGCTTCTTCGCCTTCTTGGCTTCCGCCTTCGGGTCGCCGATGCGGCGGCGGTTCAGCTTGGTGTCGATGGCGCCGCTCTTCTCGGCCTCGAACTGCGCCCACACGCCCGCGACCGCCAGCAGCTTCTGCACCTGCTCGGTGGGCTGCGCGCCCTTGCGCAGCCACGCCAGAGCCTTCTCGCCGTCGATGTCGACGAGGGACGGGTCCTGTTGGGGACCGTAGTGACCGATGGTCTCGATGTTGCGGCCGTCCCGCGGTGAGCGCGAGTCGGCGACGACGACGCGATAGCTGGGCTGCTTGCGCTTACCCATCCGCATCAGGCGGATCTTCACGGCCACGTTCGGCGTTCCTCTCTGCAACGAAGTCAGCGATTGAGGAGCGGGCGACGAAGCACCCGCAGGACGCACCAGGGTAGCGACTCAGCGGCCGGGGACCGGGAGGCGGGGCATCTTGCCCTTGGCGACCGATCGCATCATCTGCTGCACCATCTTGAACTGCTTCAGCATGCCGTTGACGTCCTGGGTGCTCGTGCCGCTGCCGCGGGCGATGCGCAGTCGGCGCGAGCCGTTGATGACGGCGGGGTTGCGGCGCTCCTCGGGGGTCATCGAGCGGATGATCGCCTCGATCCGCGCCAGCTGCGACTCGTCGACCTCCGCGTCCCGGGCCTCCTTCGGCAGGCCGGGCATCATCCCGACGAGGTTCTGGAGCGGGCCCATCTTGCGCACCTGCTGCATCTGGTCGAGGAAGTCCTCGAGCGTGAACTGGCCCTTGCGCAGCTTCGCCTCGGCCTTGACCGCTTCCTTTTCATCGAACGCGGACTCCGCCTTCTCGATGAGCGTGAGCATGTCGCCCATGCCGAGGATGCGGCTGGCCATGCGGTCGGGGTGGAACGGCTCGAAGTCGTCGAGCTTCTCGCCCGTCCCGGCGAACAGGATCGGCTTGCCGATCACCTCTTTCACGGACAGCGCGGCTCCGCCGCGCGCGTCGCCGTCGATCTTGGTGAGGATGACGCCGTCGAGACCGACCGCGTCGTCGAACGCCTCGGCGACGTTGACGGCCTCCTGGCCGGTCATGGCGTCGACGACGAGCAGGGTGTCGTGCGGGCCGACCTTGTCGCGCATGCGGCGCAGCTCCGCCATGAGCTCGGTGTCGACCTGGAGGCGCCCGGCGGTGTCCAGGATCACGATGTTGCTGCCGAGACGGTCAGCCTCCTTCAGCGCGCCCTTCGCCATCTTGACCGGGTCGGTCGGCTCGGAGAACACGGGCACGTCGATGCGCTCGCCCAGGACGCGCAGCTGCTCGACCGCGGCGGGGCGCTGCAGGTCGGCCGCGACGAGCAGCGGCTTGCGCCCGTCGGACTTGAGATGGCGCGCCAGTTTGCCGGCGGCGGTGGTCTTCCCCGAGCCCTGCAGCCCGGTGAGCATCACGACGGTCGGCGGCTTCGGGCTCATCGCGAGGTTGCCCGTCTCGCCGCCGAGCGTCGTCACGAGCTCCTCGTGCACGATCTTGATGACCTGCTGGGCCGGGCTGAGGCTCTTGGTGACCTCGGCGCCGCGGGCGCGTTCCTTCACCCGGTTGATGAACGACTTGACGACCGTCACGTTCACGTCGGCTTCGAGCAGCGCGACGCGGATCTCGCGTGCGACCTCGTCGACGTCCTTGTCGCTCAGCCGGCCGCGGCCTCGCAACCGCTTGAAGATGCCGTCGAAGCGGTCAGACAGGGCATCAAACACGCCTAGCTCCTTTGGCGCCGTCGCCAGCTCCGGCTCGTTACTCGGTCGCCGCCGCCAGCTCCGGCTTCTGCTCCGGCGGTCGACCAAGCCGGCGCCTCCGCGGGCGTCGGTCGGCAAAGCCGCCGTCGCCGCAACGCTAGGCGAACAGCGCGGCGGCGAACTCCTCGGGGTCGAAGGGCACGAGGTCGGCGGCCGACTCCCCCACGCCGACGAGCTTCACGGGAATGCCGAGCTCGGCTTCGATCGCGAGCACGATGCCGCCTTTGGCCGTCCCGTCGAGCTTCGTTAGGACGACGCCGGTGACGTCGACGGCGTCGGCGAACTGGGTGGCCTGGGTCAGCCCGTTCTGCCCCGTGGTGGCATCGATCACGAGCAGCACCTCCTGGAGCGCGCCCGGCGTCCGCTCGGCGATCCGGCGGACCTTCTTGAGCTCCTCCATGAGGTTGACCTTCGTGTGCATACGCCCGGCGGTGTCGACGAGGACAACGCCCGCGCCCCGACCCCCGGCTGCGTTCATGGCGTCGAAGACGACCGAGCCCGGGTCGGCACCCTCCTGCCCGCGCACGACGTCGGCGCCCACGCGGTCGGCCCACTGGGTGAGCTGATCGGCGGCGGCGGCGCGGAACGTGTCGGCGGCGGCGAGGAGCGCCGGGCGCCCGTCGTCGATCTCGCGTCGCGCGAGCTTGGCGATCGTCGTGGTCTTGCCGGTCCCGTTCACACCGACGAACAGCCACACGGTCGGCCCGTCCGGCGCGTGGTGCAGCGATCGGTCGGCGCCGGCGAGGTCGTCGACGAGCTCCTGACGCAGCAAAGGGACGAGCTGTTCGGCATCGCTGACCCGATCGGCAGCCGCTCGCGCGCGCAGGTCGTCGAGCAGCCGGGACGTCGTCGCCACCCCGACGTCGGCCACGAGGAGCGCCTCCTCGACGCTGTCCCAGGCCTCGTCGTCGATCGCGCGGCGTCCGGTGAGTGCGCCGAGCGAGCGCGACATGGTGGCGCGCGTCTTGCCAAGCCGGTCGCGCAGCCGCGGCGGACGTGACGGGGCGGCGACGGTCGGGCTGGTTGCCGCGGGCGCGTCGGCACGGGCAAGCGCGTCCGACTCGGGCGCTTCCTCGAGCCGCTGGGCGCGGCGCGACAGGCCGAGTCCGAGCGCGATGAGCACGCCGGCGAGAAGGAAGATGCCGATGAGAAGCGCGGCGGCGAGGGGTGCAGACATGGTGGGCGTGGTGGGCAGTCAGCGATCGGCGATCGAGCGCCGCGGGAGCCTACCGGTCACCTTCGCCGTCGCCGGCCGGGCGTTCGTCGCCGGCGGCCGGGGGCGGGTCGTCGCCGCGCCGGTAGGTGATCGTCTCTCGCGGGGTCTCGATCCCGGCCTCGTCGAAGGCCGCCTTGATGCGCGCCCGCAGCTCGCGAGCCACCCGCCACTGCTGCAGGGGAAGGGTCTGGACGACGAGGCGGATCTTGACGCTCTGCGCGCCGAGCTCCTCCACGCCCCACACGTCGGGCTCGTCGAGGATGTCGTCACGCCAGCCGTCGTCGTGCCACATCGTGTCGGCCGTCTGCTTGATCACGCTGATGGCCTGCGCGATATCGGTGTCGCGGTCCACCTCGATGTCGAGCAGCGCGCGCGACCACTGCTGCGACTTGTTCCCCACCCGTTTGATCTCACCGTTCGGAACGTGCCACACGACGCCCTCGACGTCGCGGAGGCGTGTCGTGCGCAAGCTCACCCCTTCGACGGTTCCGCTGACGCCGCCGCCCGTGCCGCCCACTGCGCTTCCGACGTCGATGACGTCACCGACGCCGTACTGGTCCTCGACGAGCATGAAGAACCCGGAGAGGAAGTCACGCACGAGGCTCTGGGCGCCGAACCCGAGCGCGAAACCCAGCACGCCGGCGCCGGCGATCAGCGGCGCAAGATTGATCCCGAGCTCGCCCAATGCAACGAGCACCGCGATGCCCCAGATGATTGCGTTGGCGAGCCTGCCGAGCACGTCGGCCATCGTCTTCGCCCGCTGGGCGCGGCGCGCCGTCGGTACCGCGCTCGTATCGATGAACCCGAACGCTGCCCTCTTCGCCTTGTCGTCTTTCGCGTTGAGGTTCGCGGGCGGGGCAACCATGCGGCGGATGACCCGGTGCATGAGCCGCGTGACGATCCACGCCACGAGCAGGATGATCACGACGCGAAGCGGCTTCGCGAAGTAGTCGGCGATCTCGGCCGCGCGTCGGTTGTCGCTCACGTCGAACACCGTCGAGCACAGCCAGGAGCGCTGGCCGGCCGGCCCGCACGCCTGGGTCTCCGGGTTCAGCTGGGCGGGGACGGCCGCGGCCGCGGGAAGCAGCGCGAGTGGGGACATGTCCGGCCGACGCTACCGCCGGCGGCGGCGCCGGATCCGACCCGGTCAGGCCGGCGCCGGCTCGGCGTTCCGGATGGCTTCTTCGACCCGCTGGCTGACGACCTTGCTGGACCCGCCGGGCGGCATCGAGACGCCGTAGAGGATGTCGCCTGCCTCCATCGTGCGCTTCTGGTGCGTGACGATCACGAGCTGCGCCTCGTTGCGGAACTCGTCGACGAGGTCGAGGAACCGGTGCAGGTTGACGTCGTCGAGCGCGGCCTCCACCTCGTCGAGCAGATAGAAGGGCGACGGGCGGGCGCGGAACACGGCGAATAGGAACGCGAGCGCGGTGAGCGAGCGCTCCCCGCCCGACAGCAGCGACAGGCGCCGCACGTTCTTGCCCGACGGGCGGGCCTCGATCTCGATGCCGGTATTCAGCACGTCCTCGGGATCGGTGAGGATCACGCGTCCCGAGCCGCCCGGGAACAGCGTCGCGAACAGCGCGCTGAAGTGCTCACTCACGTCGTCGAATGCGGTGCGGAACACGGTCACGATCTCGCGGTCGACGGCCCGGATCACGCGCATGAGCTCGCGCCGGCTCTCCTTGACGTCGTCGAGCTGCTGCTGGAGGAATCCATGGCGTTCGGCGAGCGCGTCGTGCTCCTGCAGCGCGAGCGGGTTGATCGGGCCCAGCATGCGCAGCTCCCGTTCGAGCTCTCGAGCGCGGCCGGCGAGGGTCGTGCCCTCGGGGACCTCGGGCTGCGGTGCGTCGAGCGCGACGTCGGGCTCGCAATCGAAGTCGGTCCGGAGCCGCTCGATCGCGTTCTCGAGCCGCATGCGCGTCTCGGCCTCGTCGATCTCGGCGCGGTTGAGCTTCTCGCGCGTCTCGGCCACCTGCTGCTCGAGCGTGCCCCGTTCGGCGCGAAGGGCGTCGAGGCGCTCGCCCGAAGACCGCGCCGCCTCCGACTGGCGGCGTCGGTGCTCGCTCAGGCGGCCGTGCAGGGCCTCGACCTGGGTCAGCGACGCGGTCAGGCGCCGCTCGACCTCGGTGTACGCACGCTGGCGGCCCGACAACGCGCCCCGCCGGCGTTCGGCCTCGGCGTGGGCGGCGGCGTCGCGACTCGACAGCCGGGCGTCGACGCCTTCGAGGCGGCGCGTCAGCACCGATCGCCGCTCCTCGAGCGCGGCGGCGCGCACTTCGAGGTCGCGTCGCATGTCGGCGACCAGGGCCGCTCGGCGGTCGAGCTCAGCTGTGGCAGCGGCCCGCTCGGCCTGGGCGTCGAGGTCCTGCGAGCGGAGCGCGGCCAGGCTCGCCGCAGCGTCAGCCCGAGCCGACTCGGCCGCGGCGCGCGCCGTCTCGGCGACGGCGGCTTCGGCGACGGCTTCGTCCAGCGCGGCTTGCGTCACGGCCGTCCCCACTTCTCCGCCGAGTCGCCACGGACCGGCTCCGCCGAGCCGGTCGCCGTCGCGGGTCACGACGACGAGGTCGGGATGCGCGAGCGCCGTGTCGAGTGCGGTCCGCCAGCCGCCGTGCACCAGAACGACACCGTCCAACAGACGCTCGAGCACGGCGTCGAGGTCGGGTCGGCGAGCGTGCACGCACTCGGTGAGCGCCCGCGCGCCGGCGGGAATGGACGCGCGAGTCGCATCGGAGCTCGACGCGCCGAGCGCGTCCACGACGAGTACGAGCGCGCCGGCATCGCCATTCTTCACGCGCTCGAACGCGGCGCGCGCCGCGTCACCGCCTTCGAGCACGATGGCCTGCAGCGCGTCGCCGAGCCCGGCCGCGACGGCGGCTTCGGTGCCGCGCTCGATCTCGACGTGGTCGGCGAGCGGGCCGGCCACGCCGTCGAGCTCCGCCAGCATCTCGGCGCCGGCGCCAGCACGCGCTTCGCCCAGCGCGAAGTCGAGCGCCTCGGCCCGGGCGCGACTACGCGCCGCCTCGGCTTCCGCTTCGCGCCACCGCTCGTCGGCGAACGCAAGCTGTTCCTCCGCAGCGGGCACGCCACCGATCGTGCGTTGCTCGCCCTGCGCGAGCACGTCGCGCTCGGCGGCCAGCTCCTCCTCGCCGCTCTCGACCTCTGCGAGTTGTGGTGCTGTCTCTTATACACATCTGACGC
>JBKPDN010000185.1:0-5436 GCA_046727875.1 Actinomycetota bacterium
CCCACTCCCGTGAACACCGGCTCGGTCATGCCGCGCAAGCTACCGGGTCGCACCCTCGCCGAGGGGGCGGCCGAAGTGGTGACCGGTGATGGCCAAGCCCCACCGCAGATAGAGCCGGTGCGCGTCGTAGCGGTGCACGCCCGAGTCGAGCTGGAACGAGTCGCAGCCGTTGCGGTCGGCCTCGGCGCGGATCCAGTCGAGCAGCGCCGTGGCGTGCCCGGCGCGCCGTGCTGCCTCGCGGGTGACGAGATCCTCGACATAGAGGTAGTGGCCCCACGCCAGCATGTCGCGGATGTGGAACCCGGCCGCGCCGGCGGCGGTCGCGTCGTCGTCGTCGAACGAGGCGACCAGTCGGTACCCGACCGGTCGTTGCACGTCGTTCACGCGCGCGACGAAGTCAGCCTCGGCCCCGATGTCCGGCCGCAGCTCGAGCATCGCCTCGTAGGCGAGATGCGTGTCGGGGGGCGAGAGCTCACGAATGCTCATGGGGTGAAGCATTACTAGTGTCGTCCGCATGAGCGAAACGGTTTTATCCGAGGCCGCGGATCGCGTGTGCACAGTGACGCTCAACCGTCCGGAAGCCCGTAACGCCATGAGCAGCGAGCTGCAGCGTGCGCTCGCCGACGCGCTCGCAGCTGCGGAGGCCGACAACGGGATCGACGTCGTGATCCTCACCGGCGCTGACCCCGCGTTCTGTGCCGGTCTCGATCTGCGCGAGCTCGGCAGCACCGCGGCCAACCTCCGCGGCGGCGAGCACCCGAGCCCGTTCGCCGTGCTGTGGACGATGTCGAAGCCGGTCATCGGCGCGATCAACGGCGCCGCCGTCACCGGCGGGTTCGAGCTCGCCCTCGGATGCGACTTCTTGATCGCGTCGGATCGTGCCCGCTTCGGCGACACCCACGCCCGCGTCGGCGTCACCCCCGGCGGCGGGATGAGCGTGTTCCTCCCGCAAGCGGTCGGGCTCCGCCGGGCGAAGGAAATGAGCCTCACCGGCAACTTCGTCACCGCCGACGAGGCGCTCGCTCTCCGGCTCGTCAACCGGGTCGTGCCCCACGACGAGCTGCTGCCGACCACCCGCGCCCTCGCGGCAGGCATCGTTGCCAACGACCAGCGCGCGGTCCGCAACCTGAAGCAGCTCTACGACCGTGGCTCCAAGCTCAGCGTGGGCGATGCTCTCGCGCTCGAGAATGAGATCTTCCGGACCTGGCGCGTCGATCCGTCGGAGATCGAACGCCGCCGCGCCTCCATCGTCGAACGCGGCCGCGGTCAAGCCGGAGAGTGATGCGTATCTGCAGCGACGCCTGGCGTCGGTGAGATACGCACTGCAGGTTCCGAGACCCGTGCGCCGCTCCGGGTCGTGGAAGTATCTGGCGTCGAGCCGAGCCGGGGTGCGGCCGTCGGCGCGGCGGGGGCCACCGCACCGGTGAGGCGGACGACAGCAGATGCTCTTCCCGACCGTCACGTTCGCCATCTTCTTCATGGTGGTCCTTCCCGTGAGCTGGCTGCTGATGCCCAAGCCGGCTCGCTGGAGAATCTTCATCCTCGCCGCGAGCTACTTCTTCTACGGCTACTGGAACCCGCGCTTCGTCCTGTTGCTCGCGTTCTCGACGCTGTTCAACCAGGCCGCAGGGAAGCTGATCTACCGCACCGAGAGCGCGGGCCTCCGCCGGTTGATCCTGGCCGGCGCGGTCGTCGGCAACCTCGGCGTCCTCGGCTACTTCAAGTACTACGACTTCTTCGTCAGCTCGGCGCAGAACATGCTCGAGAACGTCGGGATCCACGTCGCGCCCGAGATCGTCGCCATCACGCTGCCGGTCGGCATCTCGTTCTTCACGTTCCAGGCCCTCAGCTACGTCATCGACATCTACCGCCGCACGTTCGAGCCCGTCTCGCTGCTCGAGTTCGCGGTGTACGAGTCGTTCTTCCCGCACATCGTGGCGGGCCCGATCGTGCGGGCGGCCGAGTTCCTGCCCCAGCTCAAGGAGCGCCACGACCCCCGTCGGGTCGACGCCAGCCGCGCGTTCTTCCTCATCTTCCTCGGCCTGTTCAAGAAGGTCGTGATCGCGAACTTCCTCGCCACCAACATCGTCGACCAGGTCTTCGCGTCGCCCGGGCGCTATTCGGGACTCACGACGCTCTTTGCGATCTACGGGTACGCCGTGCAGATCTACGCCGACTTCAGCGGCTACACCGACATGGCGATCGGGTTGGCGCTGCTGCTCGGCTTCCGCTTCCCGCAGAACTTCGACGCGCCGTACTCGGCGGTGTCGATCCAGGACTTCTGGCGTCGCTGGCACATGACGCTGTCGCGTTGGCTGCGGGACTACCTGTACGTGCCACTCGGGGGGAACCGCGGCTCACGCCGGGCGACATACCGGAACTTGATGCTCACGATGGTGCTCGGCGGCCTGTGGCACGGCGCGGCGTGGACGTTCGTCGTCTGGGGCGCCATCCACGGCGGCTTCCTCTCTCTCGAGCACTGGCGGCGCGAGCGACGGCAGGAGCTCGGGCTGCCCGAGCTTCCCGACACGCCCTGGCGCCGCACCGGGCAGCGCTTCATCACGTTCCAGATCGTGTGCTTCGCGTGGGTGTTCTTCAGAGCCGAGAGCTTCAGCAACGCGTGGGAGGTACTGGGCCGGCTCCTGCCGTGGAACTGGTTCGCGACGTCCCCGGGCGGGGTCGTGACCTTCGGCGTCCTCCTCGCCATCGCCGTCGGGATCGGCTCGCAGTACATCCCGGACGGCGCCATGGGTCGGGCGATGGCGGCGTTCTCGCGGCTGTCGCCCGTCACGATGGGCGTCGCGCTCGGTGTCTTCCTGCTCTTGACCAATACGCTGGGGCCCCGAGGCGTCGCCCCGTTCATCTATTTCCGGTTCTAGCTCAGGGACTAGCCGCTGCTGATGGCTACTTCGACCTCGCCCGGCCCCGGCA
The DNA here is from genome assembly GCA_046727875.1 of Actinomycetota bacterium. GTDB lineage: Bacteria > Actinomycetota > Acidimicrobiia > IMCC26256 > JACDBD01 > JALZAA01. The sequence continues at coordinate 2,932 of JBKPDN010000185.1, forward strand.
CGGCTGCGTCGCGGCTCGTGCCGCCCCGCCGGCACGCGCCGCCCCGGCCGTTCGGCGACGGGGGCGAGGCCCCACGCCGCCCCATGGCAGCCGGGCACGTCCTGCTCGTCGGCGTCGTGTGCCTGATGGTCGGCTGGCTGCTCAACGCGCCGGGGATCGAGAAGACCGCGTATGTGCAGCCGATCGGCTTCCAGCGCGACGTCGCCCTGTTCTTCTCCAAGCCGATGGCGAGCCTCTCGCACTTCCTGCACACGGACCGGCCGCGCGAGTGGGTCCAGAGCGCGCTCGGCCACGAGGGCGACGACGACATCAACACGAAGCTGCCGAGCCCGACATCGGGCGTCGTCGCACCCACCACGGACCCCCGGAACGTTGTCTACAGCCCCCAGAAGCCGCTGAAGCTATGGGTCGGCGGCGACTCGCTGTCAGTGACGCCCGGCGAGTCGATCGTCAACTACGCCGGCACGACCGACGGCGTCGTCGCACCCACCGGCACGGTGGACGGGCAGATCGCCACTGGGCTGGCGCGCCCCGAGCTCCTGAACTGGCCCCAGCACCTCACGGACGCGACGAAGGACAGCGGTGCGGGGCTCGTCGTCCTTACGATCGGCTCGAACGACGACCAGACCTTGACCGGCGCGCCGGGCGGCGGTGACGTCGGCCCCTTCGGATCCCCCGAGTGGGAGGCGGAGTACCGCCGCCGCGTCGGCGGGCTGATGGACGAGGTCGTCGGCGAAAGCAAGACGTTGTTCTGGATCGGAACGCCGCCGCTGCGCAACTTCGAGCGGTCGGAGACCCGCTACAAGCTCATCAACGACATCTACCGAACGGAAGCTGCGAAGCGGCCGGGGCGCGTGTACAACATCGACATCTACAAGCTCTTCCTCGACGACACGGGGGGCTACGCCGACTATCTCCCGAACATCAACGGCGAGGCGGTGAAGGTGCGCGCCGACGACGGTATTCACTTCACGCGCGCCGGCGCCGACCGCGTCGCGACGGTGGTGTTCGACAAACTCTCGAAGGTCCGCGACATCACGTCGTGGAAGAAGGACCAACCGAACCCGACGACCACGACCGCGCGAGCGGTACCGTGAGCGCATGGATGTCACGCCGCTGATTCAGGCTGCGGACACGAAGATCCTGCTCGTCGTCATGGACGGCCTCGGCGGCTACGCCGACGGTGACCATGGCACCGAGCTCGAAGAGGCCGCGACGCCGAACCTCGACCGGCTCGCCGCCGAGGGCGTGTGCGGCCTCGTCGAGCCGGTCGGACCGGGCATCACGCCCGGTTCGGGACCCGGCCACCTCGGTCTCTTCGGCTACGACCCCGAGAGCTTCGAGCTCGGGCGCGGCGCGCTGAGCGCAGCGGGGCTCGACTTCGAGCTGCGACCCGGCGACGTCGCCGCCCGGGGCAACCTGTGCACGCTCGCGCCCGACGGGACGATCGCCGACCGCCGCGCCGGCCGCGTACCTGACGACGAAGCCGCCGCGGTCGTGGCCAAGCTCCAGGCCGGTGTGCGCCTCGACGGGGCCGAGGTGTTCTTCCGTCACGAGCGCGAGCACCGGTTGCTCGTCGTGCTGCGCGGCGCCGGCCTCGACCCTGCGGTCACCGACACCGATCCGCAGCACACCGGGGTCGCGCCGCTCGACCCGCTGCCGCTCGAACCCGATGCCAAGCACACCGCCGAGCTGCTCACCGAGCTCGTCGCGCAGGTCCAGCGCATCCTCGCCGACGAAGCGAAGGCCAACGGCATCCTGCTGCGCGGCTTCGACACGCACCGCGAGCTGCCCGGCTTCTCCGAGCGCTACGGGCTGCGCGCCGCCGCCGTCGCGATCTATCCGATGTACAGGGGTATCGCCCGGCTCCTGGGCATGGACGTGCTCGGCCAGCCGGGCTCGCTGGCCGAGGAGCTCGAGATCCTCCGCGATGCGTGGGGCAGCTACGACTACTTCTTCCTGCACCACAAGGGAACGGACTCGGCCGGGGAGGACGGCGACCGGCCGCGCAAGATCGGCGCCATCGAGCAGCTCGACGCCGTCGTGCCCGAGCTCCGCGCGCTTCGGCCCGACGTGATCGCAGTCTCCGGCGACCATTCGACGCCGACGCAGATGGCTGCGCACTCCTGGCACCCGGTGCCGGCGCTGCTCTGGAGCGAGCGATGCGGCCGCGACGACGTCGAGCGCTTCGGCGAACGCTGGTGCCTGCGCGGCGGCCTCGGCCTCCGCCCCACGAAGCACCTGATGGCCCTCATGCTCGCCAACGCGGACCGGTTGCAGAAGTACGGCGCGTAGGGGCCCCTGCGAAACCAGAGGTTTCGCCGGGGACCCCGTCCCGTATGCGGCTAGTCCCGAAGTGCGGTTCCAGCCGGTGGCGGTACATGGCAGGCTTGACCCGTGCCGGGGGGCGAAGAGTTCGACGTCCACATGACCGACGCGGACGCCCTCATGTGGAACGTCGAGAAGGACCCGACGCTGCGATCCACGGTCGTGACGGTGCTGACC
>JBKPDN010000186.1:0-2739 GCA_046727875.1 Actinomycetota bacterium
GCCCGAGGGGACCCGGTCGTGGACCGAGTTCCTCGCCACCGGCGCGATGGTCGACGACGCGCTCGTCGAAGCGCGCGCGCAGGCGGTCGAGCCCACCGACCTGTCCGACATCCTGTTCACGTCGGGCACGACCGGGAACCCGAAGGGGGCGATGCTCACTCACGCGCAGACGCTGCGCGCGTACCGCGATTGGAGCGACGTCGTCGGGCTGCAGGAGCACGACCGGTACCTGATCGTGAACCCGTTCTTCCACGCATTCGGCTACAAGGCGGGATGGCTGGCGTCACTCATGATGGGCGCGACCGTGCTTCCGCAGGCGGTGTTCGACCCCGCCCAGGTGTTCGAGCGCATCCCGCGCGACCGCATCACCGTCCTTCCCGGCCCGCCGACGCTGTACCAGACGATCCTCAACCACCCCGGCCGTGGCGACCACGACCTGTCGAGCCTGCGCCTGGCAGTGACGGGCGCGGCGCCGACCCCGGTCGAGCTCATCGTGCGCATGCGCGAGGAGCTCACGTTCGAGACGATCATCACCGGCTACGGCCTCACCGAGACGTGCGGCATCGCGACCATGTGCCGCTACGACGACGACGCCGAGACGATCGCGACTACCTCGGGGCGAGCGATCCCCGGTGTCGACGTGCGCGTCGTCGACGACGACGGCGGCGAGGTCACCCGTGGCGAACCCGGTGAGGTGGTGATCCGCGGCTACAACGTCATGCGCGGCTATCTCGATGAGCCCGACGAGACGGCAGCGACGGTCGACCCCGACGGGTGGCTGCACACCGGGGACGTCGGCGTGATGGACGACCGGGGATACGTGCGCATCACGGACCGCACGAAGGACATGTTCATCGTCGGCGGGTTCAACGCCTACCCAGCCGAGATCGAGAACCTGTTCCTCCGCAACGAGAAGGTCGCTCAGATCGCCGTGGTCGGTGTGCCCGACGAGCGGATGGGCGAGGTCGGCATGGCGTTCGTCGTGCTGCGGCCCGGCGTCGACGCGACCCCGGACGAGCTCGCCGAATGGAGCCGCGCCGAGATGGCCAACTACAAGGTCCCGCGCTACGTGGAGCTCGTGGACGAGCTGCCGCTGAACGCCATGGGCAAGGTGCTCAAGTACGAGCTGCGCGAGCGCGGCGCCAAGGTCGTGAACCGCTAGGGCAACCGATAGCGAGAGGGCACCTCGAGCAGGGGCCGGGGGTTTCCGGGCCCCGGATCGAGACGATGGTTAGCTGGAGAACTTGCGTAAGCAAGTGCGACCAGAGAACTAGATCGTCGCGATCTTGATGTTCCCGCTCGTGTCGCTCACGAGCACCTGCACCGTGTCGGTCGTTCCCTGAGCGTCGGTGACGGTGCACGGAATCGTCGTCTGCGGCTTCGCGACGAGCACCGTCTTCCCCGGCGCGCACGCCGCGGTCACCTGGACGCCGACCTGCTGGTCGTACTGCGTCTGCACGAAGCCCTGTACCTTCGCGACGTCCAGGACGGCGACGGCGCGCACAGCCCGGTATCCCGGGTCGTTTTCCGTCTGCGTCACCGTGATGGGCACCGGCTCGTTCCCGACGGTCCCGGTGCACGTGAACACGTTCCCGGTCTTCTTCTTGATCTCGTTGGGACAGTGCGCCTTGCCGACCGGAGCTCCCTTGAAGTCCTTGCGGAGCTGCGTGACGATCGCGCGCTCGATCTCGTTGCCGTCGAGCGTGTTGGAACCGCTGCTGCACGCCACGACGAGTGCAATCGTGCACGACAGCACGAGCGCAAGGCCTCGGTACCGGAGCACGTGCGGGAGGTTACCGGCGGCGGTTCAGATGCGAGTGGCGCGGTAGAGCGGGACCGCGTCGGGGATGCCCTTCATGACGACGGGGCCGAGCTCGTCGAGCCGGAGGTCTCCGACGCGGCCGTTCACCAGCTCGCGCACCGGCTCCGACACCAACACCTCCCCCGGCCCCGCGACGTCAACGATGCGGGCGGCCAGGTTCACGTCGTGGCCGACGAGGTCGTCGCCGCGACGCGTCGGGCAGCCCCAGTGCATGCCGACGCGCACCCACAGCGGGACGTCGGTGGCGGCCTCCTCTTCGAACCGCTCGGCGAGCGCGAGGCAGGCGCCGAGCGCGCTCACCGGCTCCGGGAACCACAGCATCAGCCCGTCACCGAGATCCTTGACGACACGCGCGTCCGCCGGCAGCGCGTCTCGCACCACCTTCTCCTGACGGTCGAGCAACGCCAGCGCCTCGTCGTCACCGTGCTGGGCGGTGAACTCGGTGAACCCGACGATGTCGGTGAAGACCACCGCGCCGGAGGGCGAACCGCTCACCGCTCGACGATCCGGATGTTCCCGCTGAGCGTCTTCACGCGGATCTCGCCCTCGCCCCCGTCGGGACATTCGCAGCGCACGTCGCCACTGAGCGCCTTGAGCCGCGTCGTGGGCTGGGCGCCGCGCGGGACGCTCACGGTCACCGACCCCGACAGAGCCTTGACGTCGAGGTGACCGGAGCCGACGAGCCCGACGTCGACATTGCCGCTCCCCGCCTTCACCTTGGCGCCCTCGACGAGCTCAGCAGCCACCGTGCCCGAGCCGGTGGCGAGGTCGGATTCGCCGGATTGGACGATCTTGATGCGGCCGCTCCCCGTCTTGAGCCGGCACTCCCCCGCGCACTCCGTGATCTCGAAGGACCCCGATCCGGTGCGCGCGTCAAGCTGTTCGACGTGGTCGACGACCACGCTCCCGCTCCCAAC
>JBKPDN010000187.1:0-21723 GCA_046727875.1 Actinomycetota bacterium
CACATCGAGGAGCCGGCCGCGTTCGCCGGACACTCGCTCGGACAGGTCACCGCGCTCATCGCAGCAGGCGCGCTCCCCCTCGAAGACGGTGTGCGCTTCGCCGCCCGCCGGGCCGAGCTGACCCAGGCGGCCGCCGACGCCAACCCGGGCCGCATGGCGGCGCTCCTCGGCGCGTCGCTCGAGCAAGCCGAGGCTGCGTGCAGCGCGGCGCCCGACGGATGCTGGATCGCCAACGACAACGCGCCCGGCCAAGTCGTGATCGCTGGGACGCCGGACGGTGTCGAAGCCGGGTCCGCGAAGGCGAAGGAGCTGGGCGTCAAGCGGGCGACACCCCTGAACGTGGGCGGGGCCTTTCATACACCGCTGATGCGCGACGCCGCCGCCGGGCTGGCAGCCGAGCTGCCGGGCGTGCCCCTGGCAACCCCCGCTGCTCCGGTCGTCTCGAACGACGATGCGCAGCCGTACGACGACGCCGACGGCTGGCGCGACCGGCTCGCCGAGCACGTCACCAAGCCCGTTCGCTGGCGCTCGTCGATGGACACGCTGGCCGGGCTGGGCACCACGCGCTTCCTCGAGATCGGCCACGGCTCGATGCTGGCCACGCTGGCGAAGCGGATCGTGCCCGACCTTCCGGTCCAGGGCGTGGCGACCCCCGACGATCTCCCCTCACTCACGGAGGTTCGATAAACGATGGAGCTGGAACTCGTGCACGGCGAGGGTCTGTTGGTTCCCGAGCGGGTGATTGTGGCACCCTCGGTCGGCGTGTTCCGCTCGCTGTTCGGCCATGACGTCGCTTGCGGCCGGTCCCTCGACCTCGGCCAAGAAGTCGGTGTCATCGAGGGTCCTGGCATCTCGACCCCGGTCCGCAGCCCCTTCCGTGGTGTCCTCGCCGGTCTCCTCGCCCACGACGGCGAGCGCCTGCGCGAGGGTGAGCCCGTGGCCTGGTTGCGAGTCGCATAGTCGTGCGGGCGAGCGTCAACGGTTGGGGCATCGCGGTCCCCGAGAAGCGCGTCACGAACGCCGACCTCGAGCAGCGCGTCGACACGAGCGACGCCTGGATCGTCGATCGCACCGGAATCCGCGAGCGGCGCGTCGCCGCGCCCGACGAGACCACCGCCGGGCTTGCCATCGAGGCCGGCACCGCCGCCATCAAGCACGCCGGCATCCCCCCCGATGCCATCGACCTGCTCATCGTGGCAACCACCTCACCCGAGCAGCCCGTCCCCCACACCGGCGCCTTCGTCGGCGAAGGCCTCGGGCTGCGCTGCGGCTCCTTCGACCTCGGCGCCGGCTGCGCCGGGTTCGTCTACATGCTGGTGGTCGGCTCATCGTTGCTCGCGACCGGCGACCTAGACCACGTGCTCATCGTCGGAGCCGAGGTGCTCAGTCGACTCATCGATCCCGACGACCGCGCGACGTCCATCCTGTTCGGCGACGGCGCCGCAGCCGCTGTGCTCAGCCGCTCCCCCGACGACGGGCCGGGCCTCTTGGCGTGGGACCTCGGGTGCGACGGGTCGGCGGCCGGGCTCCTCGAGATCCGCGCCGGCGGGAGCCGTATGCCGACCACTCCGGAGACGCTCGCCGCCCGCGAGCAGTACCTGAAGATGCAGGGACAGGAGGTGTTCCGGCGGGCGGTGCGGGTCGTGGTCGAGTCGGCGCGGACGACTCTCGATCGGGCCGGCGTGTCGTCCTCGGACGTCGCCTGGTTCGTCCCCCACCAGGCCAACATCCGGATCATCGATTCGGCGGCGAGTCGGTTGGGTATCGCCAAGGAACGCACGATCGTGAACATCGACCGATACGGCAACACGTCGGCGGCGTCGATCCCGCTCGCGCTGGCCGAAGCGGCCGACGACGGCCGGGTACGCGAGGGCGATCTCGTCCTGCTCTCGGGCTTTGGCGCCGGTATGACCTGGGGTAGCGCACTCCTGCGTTGGGGAAAGGCATGACCGACTCGCGGGTCGCGTTCGTCACGGGTGGTTCACGCGGCATCGGTCGCGCGTGCGCCGTGGCGCTCGCCGGCGCCGGTCATCGGGTCGCGTTCTGCTACTCGACCGACGAGGGCGGCGCCAAGGAGACGCGTGGCGCCGTCGAGGAGCAAGGCGGCAAAGCCCTCGCGGTGTGCGCCGATGTGCGCGACGCCGAGGCGGTCGACGGCGCGTTCGGCGAGATCGAAGACACGCTCGGCCCGGTCGAGCTGCTGGTCAATAACGCGGGCACGAACCAGGACGGGCTCGTCGCACGCATGACCGACGAGCAGTGGCGGCGCGTCCTCGACACGAACCTGACCGGCGCGTTTCACACGATCCGGCGCGCAGCACCGAAGATGATGCGAGCCCGCTGGGGCCGCATCGTCAACGTGTCCTCGGTCGTCGGCCAGGGCGGCATGGCCGGCCAGGCCAACTACGCGGCGGCCAAGGCCGGGCTCCTGGGCCTCACACGGTCGGTCGCCCGGGAACTCGCCCCCCGCAACGTCACCTGCAACGTCGTCGCGCCGGGGCCTATCGTGACCGCCATGACCGAGAGCCTCTCCGAGGAGTGGCAGGGCAAGGCGGAGGAATCGGTGCCGCTCGGCCGGTTCGGCACCCCCGACGAGGTCGGCGCAGTCGTCGCCTTCCTGTGCTCGGATGCAGCCGGCTACGTCACCGGAGCTCTGGTCCCCGTCGACGGGGGCCTGGGGATGGGACACTGACCGTCCCCCGACCGTCCGCAGATTCGACAGGAGGACTGGATGGAACGTGAAAAAGCACTCGGCGTGCTGCGCGAGGTCGCCGTCGAGGTCTTGAGCGTGGAGCCGGACCAGGTCACGGAGGGCGCCCGCTTCAAGGAGGACCTCGACGCCGACAGCCTCGACCTCGTCGAGATGGTCATGGGGCTCGAGGAGCGCTTCGACATCTCGGTGCCCGAGGAAGACCTCGAAGGCGTCACGACGGTGGGCCAGGCCCTGGACCTGGTGCTCTCCAAGGTGGGCGCCGGCGCATGAGCACCACCGACACTCGCGGGCGACCACGCGTCGTCGTGACCGGCGTCGGCCTGAAGACGCCGGCCGGGAACGATGTCGCGTCGTTCTGGGAGGAGTTGTGCGCGGGTAGGGCGAGCGCGCGCACCATCGAGAGCTTCGATCCCGCCGACTTGCCCATCACGTTCGCGGGCGAGGTGCGCAACTTCGATGCGGTCGAGTACTTCGGGCCCAAAGAGGCGCGCCGCCAGGACCGGGTCACGCAGCTCGGCTTCGGCGCCGCCGCTGACGCGCTCGGTGACGCGGGCGAGCTCGGCGCCGACCCGAGTCGTTGCGCCGTGATCATCGCCACCGGTGTCGGCGGGCTGCACACGCTCGAGGAGAACCAGCGCCTGTACTTCGAGAAGGGCCCGTCCCGCGTCAGCCCGTTCTTCGTGCCGATGATGATGCCCAATGCGACCGCCGGCGTCGTCGCCATGCAACTGGGCTGGACGGGGCCCAACCTGTGCGTCGCCACCGCCTGCGCTGCGGGCGCGCACGCCATCGGCGAGGGCGTCCGCCTGATCCGCGACGGCACCGCTGACGTCGTGATGGCCGGCGGCACGGAAGCAGCAGTGACCCCGCTCACGATCGCGGCCTTTGCCCGCATGGGCGCGCTCAGTTCGCGCAACGACGACCCCGAGCGTGCGTCCAGGCCCTTCGACGCCGACCGCGACGGATTCGTCATCGGCGAGGGCGCCGGTTGTGTGGTGCTCGAGCCTCTGGAACGGGCACGGGCCCGCGGTGCCACCATCTACGGCGAGGTCGCCGGCTACGGACGCAACGCCGACGCCTATCACATCACTGCACCGTCACCCGGGGGTGCAGGCGCGGCCGTCTGCATGCAGCTCGCGCTCGACGACGCCGCCATCGAGCCATCCGCGATCGGGCACGTGAACGCGCACGGCACCTCGACGGAGCTGAACGACGCCGCCGAGGCCGAGGCCGTCCGCAAAGTGTTCGGCGACTCCCCCCCTGTGGTGACCTCGACGAAGGGCGTGACCGGACATCTGATCGGCGCTGCGGGGGCGGTGGAGGCGGTCGCCGCGCTCCTCGCCGTGCGCGACGGCATCGTCCCGCCGACCGCCAACCTCGAGCGCGTCGGCGACGACATCGAGCTGGACGTGGTGGCAGGCTCGCCTCGCGAGGTCGGCCCGAAGCCGGCGCTCTCGAACTCGTTCGGGTTCGGCGGGCACAACGCGTCCCTCGTGTTCACCGCGGCCGAGTGATCGCAGACTGGTGACACCGCTGTTCTCGCCGTCACCGGCGGCGCCGGTGATGGCGCAGCGCAGCGACGCGGTCACCGCGGCGCTCTCCGATCTCCACGGCCGGACGGTCAGCTGGTTCCGTCTCGACGGGGGCAAGCACCGGGGCGCGATCGGCGTCGCCGAGGGTGCGGCGCTCGAGCGCGCCGTCCGGCTGGGTGTCGAGCTGGGCGTGCCAGTCGTCGGGACCGTCGCCACGTCCGGCGCCGACGTCGGCGAAGGGGTGGCTTCGCTCCACGCCTGGGGGCGCGTCGCCCGCGCGCTCGCCGACGCGTCCGGAGTCGTCCCCACGTTGGTCGCGACCGTCGGCCCGTGCGTGTCGGGACCGGCGCTGATGCTCGGCCTCGTCGATCAGGTCGTCATGACGAGCGACGCGTTCGCGTACGTCTCCGGACCTGACACCGTGACCGCCTTCACCGGCGTGCCCGTCAGCCGCACCCGACTCGGGGGCGCGGCGGTCCACGATCTCCGCAGCGGTGTGGCCGCGGTCGTCGTCGACGACGACGCCGATGCGCTCGCGGCCATCGCCACGATCCTCGACTACCTCCCGGCCCACCATCTCGATGATCCGCCCGTGGTCCTCACCGACGATCCGGTCGACCGGGATTGCGCCGGCGCGGCCGCCACGATGCCGGCCCGCTCGAAGGCCTCGTACGACGTGCGCGACATCGTCGGCGACGTCGTCGACGCGGGCAGCTTCTTCGAGTTGCGGGCCCGTCATGCACCGAACCTCGTGACCGGACTCGCCCGGCTCGGTGGGCGGCCGGTCGGCATCGTGGCGAACCAGCCGAGCCAACGGGCGGGGACGCTCGACGTCGCCGCCTCTCGCAAGGGTGCGCGCTTCGTGCAGTGGTGCGACGCGTTCAACGTGCCGTTAGTGACGTTCGTCGACACGCCCGGCTTCGAGCCCGGCACCGACCTCGAGTGGCGCGGCATGATCCGTCACGGGGCGCAGCTGGTACACGCCTACGCAGCCGCCACGGTGCCGCGGTTGTGCGTCGTGCTCCGCAAGGCGTTCGGCGGGGCGTACATCGTGATGGACTCGAAGCCGCTCGGGAACGACTGGTGCGGCGCGTGGCCGACCGCCGAGGTCGCCGTGATCGGCGCCGCCGGCGCGGTGCAGATCCTGCACGGCAAGCGCCTCGCCGCCATCACCGACGACCGGGCGCGCCAGGCCGAGCAGCTCGAGCTCGAGCGCGAGTACGCGGCCCGGTTCTCGACCCCGCTCCCTGCCGCCGAGCAGGGCTTCGTCGACGAGGTGATCGCGCCCGTCGACACCCGGCGGGCGCTCGCGGCGGCGCTGAAGCGCCTCGCGACGAAGCGTGAGGACCCACCGGCTCGCCGACACTCGAACACGCCGCTCTGAGGGAGAATCACCGCGGCATGCTGCTCGACGGCAAACGGATCCTCGTCACCGGCGTCCTCAACGATTCGTCGATCGCGTTCGGCGTCGCCAAGAAGGCCCAGGAGGAGGGCGCCACGGTCGTCCTCACCTCGTTCGGTCGCGCCATGAGCCTCACGCAACGAGCGGCGAAGCGCCTGCCGTCACCGCCCGATATCGCCGAGCTCGACGTCAGCAAGCCCGAAGACTTCGACGCGCTCGCCGGCCGCGTCGGCGATCCTCTCGACGGCGTCCTGCACGCGATCGGCTTCGCGCCCGAGTCGTGCCTGGGCGGCGGATTCCTCACTGCACCATGGGAGGACGTCGCCGTCGCGCTCCAGATCTCGGCGTACTCGCTGAAGGCGTTGGCGGTCGCCGCCCTCCCGGTCATGCGCGACGGTGGATCGATCGTCGGACTCGACTTCGACAACACGCAGGCGTGGCCCGTCTACGACTGGATGGGCGTGGCGAAAAGCGCGTTCGAATCCACGGCGCGCTATCTCGCGCGCGACTTGGGCCCGAAGGGCATTCGCGTCAACCTGGTCTGCGCCGGCCCCATCCGCACCATCGCGGCCCGCAGCATCCCGGGGTTCGACAAGTTCGAGTCGGTCTGGGCCGAGCGCGCGCCGCTGGGGTGGGACATCAAGGACACCGAACCCGTCGCGAAGGCGTGCGTGGCGTTGCTCTCGGACCTGTTCCCGGCGACGACGGGCGAGATGCTCCACGTCGACGGCGGCTTTCACGCCATCGGCGCGTAGACCGTGAGCGCTCAGAGCGCCTCGGTGACCTTCGGGACGGTGGCCTTCGGGCTGATCTTGTAGAAGACGTCGGCGACCTTGCCCTTCTCGTCGACGACGAACGCGGAGCGGATGATGCCCATGAACGACCGCCCGTAGAGCGACTTCTTTCCCCACGTCCCCCACGCTTGCGCGACCTTGTGGTTCTCGTCGGCGAGCAGCGGGAACCCGAGCCCGTACTTCTCGTCGAACTTCTTCTGCTTCTCCGGTGTATCCGGGCTGATGCCGACGACCTTCGCCTTCAGCTTCTTCAGGTCCGGCTCCGCGTCGCGCAGCGAGCAGGCCTGCGTCGTGCACCCGGGCGTGTCCGCCTTCGGATAGAAGTAGACGACGACCTTCTTGCCCCGGAAGTCCTTCAACTTCACCGTCTTCCCGCGTTGGTCGCGGAGCGCGAAATCGGGAGCAGTGTCGCCGGGCTTGAGCTTGGGCATGAGCTCTCCTTGCAACAGTGATCGGGAACGCAGGCCGTAGCATGCCGCACGTGCTTCGACCTGTGCGTCTCACCGTCGAGGCGTCGCCGGCCGAGGTCGAGGAGGTCGCGCGAAGGAAATTCGGGCTCAGCCGCGACGCCGACGGCGCGTTCACGGGGCCGTTGCCCGACTGGACCGACCCGGACGCCCGCGTGCGCCTCCAGGTCGAGCCCGAGGACAGTGGGCGGGCTCGGATCGCGCTGGACATCGAGAGCACGCCCCACGTCCCCTACTTCCAATGGTTCTTCGGCCCGCTTCTGCGCCGTGGTGAGACCCGGGCGCTGCAGCACCGCGCCGAGGTCCTGGCTGCCGAGGCCGAGGGTCGACCCCCGCCACCCCCACCGAAGCGGTCGCCCCTTCTCCCCCCGGTGCCATTCCCGGCTCGCGCAACCGCGCTGCTGGCAACGGTGGCGGCCATCGCCGCCCTCGCGAACTTCGGTGGCGCGCTGTTCGGACAGACCGCCGACTCCGTGACCAAGACGTTCGGTGCCTCGAATCGGGGTCTCGGGCTTGCGCTGGCGGTGTCCAGAGGTGGCGTGCTCGTCTCGCTGGTCGCGAGCGCGCTCGCCGACCGGCAGGGGCGGCGCCGCCTGATCCTGATCTGCTTCGCCGGCGTGGGCGTCACCAACGCGATCTCGGCGATCGCGCCGGGATTCGTGGTCTTCACCGGCGCCCAGGTGCTCACCCGCGCGTTCGTGAACGCAACGCTCGTCGTAGCCGGCATCGCAGCCGTCGAAGAGGCACCCGACGGCGCACGCGCCTACGCGCTCTCGATGCTGGCCCTCGCCTACGGCGCCGGCTTCGCGATCGCCGTCGTGTTCCTGCCGATCTCGGATGTCGCCCCGCAGGCTTGGCGCATCGTCTTCGGCATCAGCGCGTTGACGATCTTGCTGCTCCCACGTCTCGCACGGAGCCTGCACGAGACCAGCCGCTACTCGGATCTCGCGAACCGGACGAGACGCCGCGGTCGGTTCCGCGAGGTCTTCGCGAGCGTGTACGGCTTCCGATTCGTCCTGCTCGCCCTGGCGGCGTTCCTTACGAACTTCTTCAGCGCGCCGTCCGCGCAGCTGACGAACCGCTTCCTCACCGACGAGCACGGGTACTCGAACACCCTGATCGCCGTGTTCCGCGGCGTGACGGGCGGCCTGCCCGGCTTGATCGGCATCGTGATCGCAGCTCGACTCGCAGAGACGCGTGGGCGACGACCCGTCGCGATCGTCGCGCTGGCGGTCGCGAGCCTCCTCCAGATGGCGTTCTTCCTCGGGGGCGGGATCGTGTTGTGGCTCACCGCGACCTTCGCCATCGTCGCCGCCAGCTGCGCCGCGATCGTCCTCGTCGCCTTCGACACCGAGCTGTTCCCGACCGAGGTGCGCGGCACGTCGAACGCGTTGCTGCTCGTATGCGCGGTCACCGGCTCGGCCGCCGGGCTCCTGCTGGCGACCAACATCGACGATGCCGTCGGCGGATTGGGCCCGGCCATCGCCATCTGTGGCTTCGCGCCGTTGCTCGCGGCCGTGTTCGTGTTGCCATGGTTGCCCGAGCCTGCCGATCGCACCCTCGACGAGGTCAGCCCATCGGAGGTATGAAGCACGATGCCCGACAACCCGCTGGACGGCTTCGCCGAATCGACGTTCACGCACGACGGCGTGAGCCGCCAGGTGTTCCGGGCCGGGTCCGGGCCCGCCGTGATCGTGATCCACGAGGTCCCCGGACTGCATCCCGACGTCATCGCGTTCGGCCGTCGCGTCGTGGACGCCGGTCTCAGCGTCTACATGCCGTCGCTGTTCGGGAAGCCCGGGAAACCGTTCGGTTGGGGCTACACGATGCAGTCGATCTCCGGCGCGTGCGTCGCGCGCGAGTTCACGTCCATGGCGCTCGACCGGACGAGTCCGATCACGGGATGGCTCCGCCAGCTCGCCGCAGACGCGCACGCCGAGTGCGGTGGGCCCGGGGTCGGCGCGGTCGGCATGTGCTTCACCGGCGGCTTCGCGCTCGGGATGATGGTTGACGAGACGATGCTGGCACCTGTGCTCAGCCAGCCGTCGCTCCCGTTTCCACTGGGCAAGAGCCGCAAGGCCGCGCTCGGCATCAGCGACGCCGATCTGGCGCGCGTCAAAGAGCGCGCCGCCCAGGGTGTCTGCGTTCTCGGGCTGCGGTTCACCGCCGACCCTGCCGTCCCGCCCGAACGGTTCGAGACGCTGCGCCGCGAGCTCGGCGATGCGTTCGTCGCGGTCGAGATCGACTCGTCACGCGGCAACCCGCACGGGATCAAGCGACGCGCCCATTCGGTGCTCACGCTCGACCTGGTCGACGAGCCGGGCCATCCGACGCAAGCCGCCCTCGAACAGGTCGTGACGTTCCTGAAGGATCGCCTGCTCGACCGCGCCTAGCTCACAGACGGGAGGTGCGCCTCGCAAACAATGCTGCGGTTGCCGTCGACGAGCGCGACGGATCCGCTTGCGGCGTCCGGCAGCGTGCCGACCCCGCCCCACGATCCATGCCCGTCTTTGATGGTCATCGTCCCGAGCCGCTTCGTCGCGGACCCGGTGCGGAACTCGATGTCGTAGGTGCCCGACGGCACCCAGTAGGTGACGTTCACGATCACGGAGGACGGCCGGCCGTTCGACACGAACACGTTCCCGACCTCGAGGCCGGTGGCGCCCATCATCCGCGCCTTCCGCACGTCAGTCGCCGGCGTCGCGGACTGGACCGTCTCCTGCGTGCTCTCGACGACGCGCACGCCGACGATGCTCACAATGGCGGCGGCGGCGGCGACCGCCGCGAGCGCGCCGACCACACGTCGACGTGACCGTCGCCGCCCGGCCCGCAACGCCGCCAGGACCCGTTCCTCGAATCCGGGGGGTGGCTCCGCCTCGGCGGCGAGCAGCGGCAGCGCGTCGGCGGCTTCCGCGAGCTCGCCGACCAGCGCTCGACACGGGCCGCACTCGCTCGCGTGCTGCAGCGCCTCGGCTCGTTCGGCCCCGGCGACGATCCCCAACGCAAGCTCGGGCGCGAGCTCGCGCACCTCACTGCAACCGACCCCGCTCATCGCAGCGCGCTCATTCTGTGTGTTCTTCGGTGAGCGCCGACCGCAAGCGCAAAAGCGCGGTGCGAATGCGCGTCTTGGCGGTGCCGAGGGGAATGCCCTCCGCTTCGCTCACCTCCCGGGCGGTATGCCCGAGCAGCCCGGCCATGACCAGCGCGCGCCGCTGCTCCGCTGGGAGTTGCGTCAGCGCGGCGCAGAGCCGGTCGGCGTCGTCGCGGAGTGCCGCCAGCTCGTCGGGCAGCGGCCCCCCGGCGCTCAGATTCAACGCGAGGATCGAGTCCGGGTCGATGACGACCGGGCGGCGCACCCGCACCGAGTCGATCGCGAGATTTCGGGTGATCGTCAGCAACCAGGTCGCGACCGTCCCGCGGCGGGGGTCGTAGGCACCGGCGTGACGCCACGCACGCAGGAACGCCTCCTGGGCGATGTCCTCGGCGGCACGCGGGTCGCCGACGATCGTCCGCGCCAAGCCGAAGACGCGGCGCTGGAAGCGTTGAAGAAACGCGGCGGCCGCGTCGGAGTCCCCGGTCGCCAGGCCCGCGAGCAGCGCATCGTCGGAGACAGCCCACATGTTGTTTACGCATCGGCGAGCCGCCCGGATTGGACCCTCGCCGGCGCCTCACCGTACCCCCGCCGCCGTGCGGCGTCCGCCCTACGACCTCCGGAAGCCGTGCCCGAAGAAGCCGCCGCGGGGGCGGGCGTGGGCGTGGAAGTGGTCCGGGATGTTGCGCATGTTGTCGTCGACGTAGTGCTCGACGGTCAGCTGCTCGGCGGCGACGCGGCCGAGGTGGCTGAGCATGTGCTCCATGTCGGCGTCGGGCGGCGCCGCGCCATGACTGCGCCAGACGACCATCGGGACGGCGCAGATCTCACACTCTGCGATCCAGCAGATCTCGTCCTCGTGATACCAGGGCGTGATTCGGGCCGCTTCGCAGAGATCGCAGTCGTCGACGGGCACGACCTCCATGTCCTTCATACGCGCGCCGCCGCGAGGTACCGATCGAACCAGTCGAGCGTGCGACCCCAGGCATCCTTTGCCGACGTCTCGTCGTAGGCGTCGCGCACGTCGCAGTGGAATCCGTGCCCGGCGTCCGAGTACCGCACGATCTCCGCCGGGACCGGCGCGCCCGTCAACGCCTCGCGCAGCTGCTCGACGTCCTCGATCGGGATGGACTCGTCCTGGTCGCCGAACAATCCGAGCCACGGTGTCTGGAGCGTCGACGCCTCGTCGACGAGGCTCGGGAACTGCGGGAACCGCTGTGTGACGATCCCGCCGCCGTAGAAGCCGACGGCGGCGCCGAGCGCCCGGCGCGCCGCGGTGAGGAACGTCACGCGCCCGCCGAAGCAGAAACCGACGATGCCGATCTGCGCGTCGTCCCAGCCCGCCGCGTGCAGGTGATCGCGTGCGGCGTCGACGTCGACGAGGATCCCCGCATCGTCCAGGTGTTCGTAGAGCGGGATGACCTTGGAGAAGTCGCCGTATGGCGCCGTTCCTCCGCCGGCGCGGTGGAACAGAAACGGCGCGACGGCGTGGTAGCCCGTGTCCGCGAACCGGCGGGTGACGTCCTGGATGTGGTCGTTCACGCCGAACGCCTCTTGGATCACGATCACCGCCCGGCGGGCATCCCCGTCGGGGCGCGCCTCGTAGCAGGCCATCGGACCGTCGGCGGTGGCGAGCTCGAGCGTTCGGGTGTCCACAGCGGCTCCTTCAGTCTTGGCTGGCGGTGTCGAGAGCCTCGCGCAGCTCGGCGACGAACGCGCCGGCAGCCTCCGGGCCCCCGCCCGCCAGCACCCGTCGCACCAGCGCACTTCCCACGACGACGCCGTCGGCCGACCGCGCGGCCGCCACCGCCTGTTCGGCGGTCGAGATCCCGACGCCGAGCAACACGGGCGTGTCGGTCACCGACCGGCAGCGATGGCCCATCTCCGCCGCGCGGTCCGCCAACTCCGTCCGCTCGCCGGTCACGCCGAGCAGCGACACGCCGTAGACGAACCCTCGCGACCGCGCGCAGATGTCGCGCAGGCGGTCGTCGGGCGTCGTGGGCGCCGCGAGCAGGACGGTCTCGATGCCGGCCTCGTCGGCCGCGTCGCCCCACCCGTCGAGCTCGTCGAGCGGGAGGTCGGGGACGATCGCGCCGTCGATCCCCGCGTCGGCCAGCTGGGCCGCGAACCGCTCCGCACCCGCATGGGCGACGACGTTGTAGTACGTCATCACCAGGAGCGGGACGTTCACGTCGAGCTGCGCCGCCTCGGCGATGATCTTGGCCGGCGTGGCGCCGAGATCGAGTGCGCGTTCCGAAGCCTCCTGGACCGTGCGGCCGTCCATCACCGGATCCGAGAACGGGATGCCGATCTCGATGGCGTCCGCTCCCCCGTCGGCAATCGCGCGCACGACGTCGAGCCACTCGCCGCCGAGCCCGCCTGTGACGTACGGCGCCAGAAGGGCGCGTCCGCCCGCGCGCTGCTCGCGGAGGTGCGTCTCGAGCTTCACGCCACCGGCTCGCCGGTGAGCTGCTCGGCGACGTGGACCGCGTCCTTGTCGCCCCGTCCGGACAGCGTCAGCAGCACCGTCGCGCCGTGCGGGACGGAGCGGCCGGCTTCACGAGCCAGCCACGCGATCGCGTGCGCGGGCTCCAGCGCGGGCACGATCCCCTCGGTCACCGACAACAGTTCGAAGCCGGCGATGGCCTCGTCGTCGGTCGCGTACGGATACTCGGCCCGGCCCGTCGCGGCCAGCTGCGCGTGCTCCGGCCCGACACCGGGGTAGTCGAGACCGGCGCTGATCGAGTGCGCCTCGAGGATCTGACCGTCCTCGTCCTGGAGGAACAGCGAGCGGGCGCCGTGGAGCACGCCCGGCACGCCCCGGTTCACCGACGCGCCGTGCTTGCCGCTCTCGGGGCCCAGGCCGCCGGCCTCGACACCGACGAGGCGAACGTGCGGGAGATCGACGAAGCCGGCGAACGTCCCGATCGCATTCGAGCCGCCGCCGACACACGCCACGACGTAGTCGGGATCGGCGCCGTCGAGGATCTGGCGGCACTGCTCGCGGGCCTCGTCGCCCACCACCCGCTGCAGTTCCCGGACCATCCACGGGTACGGGTGCGGACCGACGACGGACCCGATGCAGTAGTGCGTCGTCTCGACGCTTGCGACCCAGTCGCGCAACGTCTCGTTGATCGCGTCCTTCAGCGTGCGACTGCCCGACTCGACCGAGACGACCTCGGCACCAAGGAGACGCATGCGGAACACGTTGAGCGCCTGGCGCTCGATGTCGACGGCGCCCATGAACACCACGCAGTCGAGCCCGAACAGCGCGGCAGCGGTGGCGGTGGCGACACCGTGCTGACCGGCGCCCGTCTCGGCGATCACACGCTGCTTCCCCATCCGGCGGGTCAGGAGCGCCTGGCCGAGGACGTTGTTGATCTTGTGCGAGCCGGTGTGCGTGAGGTCCTCGCGCTTGAGCAGGACCCGCACGCCGAGCCGCTCGGACAGCCGGTGGCACTCGGTCACCGGCGTCGGGCGACCGGCGTAGCTCGTGAGCAGGTCGGCGAACTGCGCCCGAAAGCCCTCGTCGCCCCACGCAACGCGGAACTCGCGCTCGAGCTGTTGGAGCGCGGGAACGAGCGTCTCGGGAACGAAACGGCCGCCGAACTCGCCGAACCGGCCGAGTCCGACGGGTTCGGGACCCGGACGGTCGAGGCGGACGGCGTCGCCACGCGCGGGTGCGGTCATGGGCGGAGTGTATGGGCGTCACCAGCGGTTTCCCGGCCCCACTTCCGTGGGGAGGCTGACCGGACGCGGACGGAGGAGCGGCGCCATGGAGCGTTCGGACACCCCGCCCCCCGCCGGTTTCAGCCAGGCCGAGCAGCTCGAGGCGATGACCGCGGCGGGCGGTCAACGCCGGCACGAGAGCGAGCTCCGAGTCCTGGTGTGCCTCGGCGACTTCCTGGCGCCCGAGCTGCATCGTCAGCACGGCGCCGAGGAAGCTGCCACGGCCGTGCGGGAATGGGCACATGACGACGTCGACATGATCGCCGAGGCCGAAACCGTCGCCCGGCACCAGCACCACGACTACTCGGCGGAGATCCTGCGCCGGGCACGGGTGCTCGCCGCCGCCTGACGGGGACGGGGCGAGCGCGACGGGGCGAGCTCTCGAAACAGCCTGACCCACTGGTCGACGCTGAGGTCGCGGGCCTCGGTGAGCGCCGTGATGCCGAGCGCACGCAGCGCGCGCTGAGCGGTGCGCTTGTTCGGCGAATCGGGGACCAACCGCTCGATGCGCGTGCGGTCGAAGGCCTGCCGAACGAAGGACGTGTACCGACGCACCCCTGCGCTGGGGAGCAACGGCTCGGCACGGCGGGTCACGACGAGCAGGGCCGCGTCGACGGACGGCGGAGGTCGAAAGAGACCGGCCGGGAGCCGACGACCGCGCCGGAGCTCCCACCACGGCCCCCAGCTCGCGCCGAGCAGGTCCGTGGGCGGCCCCGGGCTGGATCGGGCACGAGCGCGCGCTACCTGCCACTGGACCACGAGATCGGCACGCTGGAGTCCACCAGCGGGGTCGTCGAGAAGTCGGCGCAGGACGGCCGCGGTGACCTGGAACGGCAAGTTGGCCAGCACCCGATACGGCGTCGCAGGAAGCGGCACCTCGCGCGCGTCGGCCAGAAGAATTGTCACGCCGGGCACGGATGCGAAGCGGCGGGCGAGGCCGGCGGTCAGCGTGCGGTCGATCTCGACCGCCAACACGTGCGCCGCTCGGCGCGCGATCTCGGCGGTGAGGACGCCGCGGCCGGCGCCGAATTCGACCACGCGGTCGTCCCCGGTGACGCCGGCCTGTTCAACAAGTTGCGCTGCGAGTCGGGCGCTACCGAGAAAGTGTTGAGCGACGCGCTGCCGACCACGACCGGACGGTGAGCGCCCGGACACGGATCACACCCATGGGATCCCCCAATGGTGGGTTGCGGACCGCATTCCACCAGAACGCCGGTGGATCGGCATGCGGTTTTCGGCTCGTGCGAGTCAGCGGCTGTTCGTGAGGGCCGCCACCTCGTCCGCGCTCAGTTGCAGGCCGGCGGCGCCCAGGTTCTCCTCGAGGTGCGCGACCGAGCCCGTACCCGGGATGGGCAGCATCGCGGGAGATCGGGTGAGCAACCACGCCAGCACGACCTGGTGCGGGGTGGCGCGATGGCGGTCGGCGAGGTCCCAAAGGACGCGAGCGTCGGTGTCCTGGATCGGAGCCCACGGGAGGAAGGCGAGCCCTTCCTGCTCGCACACCCCCAGGACCGGATCCGATCCCCGGTCGCCGAGGTTGTACCGGTTCTGCACCGACACGATCGGGTTCAAGCGCTGAGCCTGCCGGAGCTGATCGACCGTCACGTTGCTGAGCCCGATGTGGCGCACCTTCCCCTCGCGCTGGAGCTCGAGCAACGCGCCGATCGACTCGCCGAAGGGCACCGACGGGTCCGGGCGGTGGAGCTGGTACAGCGGGATCTGGTCGAGCCGCAGGCGCCGAAGGCTTCCCTCACACGCTTCCTTCAGGTGATCGGGACGTCCGTTCGCGGGCCACCGCCCCGGGCCGGGCCGCTCGAGCCCGCCCTTGGTGGCGATGACGAGGTTGTCCGGGTACGGGTGCAACGCCTCGGCGATGAGGTTCTCGCTCACCTCCGGGCCGTACGAGTCGGCGGTGTCGATGAAGTTCACGCGCAGCTCGACGGCTCGGCGGAGAACGGCCTTCGCCTCGTCGAGATCGGGCGGCTCACCCCAGACGCCCCGGCCCGTGATGCGCATGGCCCCGAAGCCGAGACGGTTGACGGTGAGGTCGCCGCCGATCGTGATCGTGCCGGCGGCGTCCGCAGTGGCGACGTTCGCAGTGGCCATGGCATCTCCCGATGACGGTGGTCTCGAGCTGTGCACCCGCTCAAGGGCAACGGCAGCGGCGCCGATAACAGTCCCACAAGGGGCACCGAATCGCGGGCAGGATCATGGGGCAACCAGCGGTCGTCGTGGAGGGTCTGCGCAAGAGCTACGGCTCAGCCGTCATCCTCGACGGGATCGACCTCGAGGTGTCCCCGGGCACCGTCTTCGGGCTGCTCGGGCCCAACGGGGCGGGCAAGAGCACCATCGTCCGAATCCTCGCGACGCTGGCAGTTCCGGACGGTGGCCGGGCGCAGGTCGGGGGCTTCGACGTCGTGCGCGAGCGCGCGCGCGTCCGGTCCGTGATCGGTTTGGCCGGTCAGTACGCCGCCCTCGACGAGAACCTGACCGGCCGGGAGAACCTCGAGCTGATCAATCGCCTCCGTCACGCAGGTGCGACGCGATCACGAGCCCGTGCCACCGATCTCCTGGAGCGCTTCGGCCTCGTCGCCGCGGGCAACCGCCGCGTGCACTCGTACTCAGGCGGCATGCGGCGGCGCCTGGATCTCGCGGCGAGCATGACCGAGCGCCCGATGGTGTTGTTCCTCGACGAGCCGACCACCGGTCTCGATCCTCGGACTCGGGGCGAGCTCTGGGTCGAGATCAGGAAGCTGGTCGACCACGGCGCCACGGTGGTGCTGACGACCCAGTACCTCGAGGAGGCGGATCGCCTGGCGAACCGGATCGCGCTGATCCGTGACGGGCGAGTCATCAGCGAGGGAACATCCGGCGAGCTCAAGGCGAGCATGGGCTCCGACGTGCTCGAGC
Source organism: Actinomycetota bacterium (assembly GCA_046727875.1). Taxonomy (GTDB): domain Bacteria; phylum Actinomycetota; class Acidimicrobiia; order IMCC26256; family JACDBD01; genus JALZAA01. The sequence goes on from JBKPDN010000187.1 coordinate 16,639, forward strand.
TCACAGTGCGCGACGCGAAGCACACCTCCGCCGCCGCCGAGGTACTGACGAACGCGGCCGAGCCGGGCTGCGGCCCGGCGCGTACCGACGAGATCGCTCGACAGGTCAGCCTCGCGGTCCGACGCGGCGAGGAGATGGTCGCCACGACTGTGCGCCGGTTCGACGCCGCCGGCATCCCGATCGAGACGCTCGAGCTCCGCCATCCGACGCTCGACGAGGCCTATCTCGCGGCTACGCGCGCCGCGCCGAGCACCCCCGGGAACGGCTCGCACGCACCCGATCGGGGTAGGCACGAGCGGGTCGCGGGCGAGGGAATCTCGCTGCGATCGGCTCTCGCCGACACGTTGGCGATCGCGCGCCGCGATCTTCGGAACTACGTGCGAACGCCGACGCTCGTGCTCGGCACGATCCTCCGGCCGCTCATGATCATGCTGGTGTTCGCCTTCATCCTCCAGGGCTCGATCGAGGACGAGCTGCCACGCGGCGTCAACTACATCGATTACCTCCTGCCCGGGATCTTCGTCCTCGCCGTCGTGGTCGCCGCCAACGAGACCGGCATCGGAGTCGCCACCGAGATGTCGACCCGGGTCGTCGATCGCTTCCGTGCCTTGCCGATGGCACGGTGCGCGGTGATCGCCGGACGCGCGGTCTCCGACGCCGGGCGCAACCTATTAGTGATCGCGGTGCTGACGTGCGTCGGTATTTTCCTCGGCTACCGCGTCCATACCGGCATCCCGCAGGTCGCGCTCGCGCTCCTCCTGGTGCTGGCGGTCGGATTCGCGTTCTCGTGGGTCACGGCCGCGATCGCGATGAAGATCAAGCAGCCAGAGGCCGTCGCCACATTGGCGTTCGTCTGGAGCTATCCGATCACGTTCTTGAGCTCTGTCTACGTCCCGGTGAACACGATGCCCGCCGGCGTCGAGGTCGTCGCCCGCGCCAATCCCGTCACGCACTTCGCCGACGCCGTGCGCGCGCTGACGATCGGCACGCCCGATGGTCGGTCGATCGTGCTGTCACTGATCTGGATCGTCGTGATCCTGTCGACATGCATGCCGTACACGATCCGGCGCTACCGCCTCGCCGACTGAAGCGGCGGGCGCTCACGCCCCTTCGGCTTGCCAGTCGTACGGCGGCTGACCGCCGCCGTTCATCCCCTCGTGCGCGAGGGCGGCGCTCGACGCGCGCGCGGCTTCGATGAACCTCCGGAGCTTGCGCGGGTCCTTGCGGCCGCTGCCGGGTGCCGTCTCGACGCCGGTCGAGACGTCGACGCCCCACGGGTGCACGCGCCAGATCGCGTCGGACACGTTGTCGGGTGTGAGACCGCCCGCGAGCACGATCCGCACTCCCTCCAACGCGCCGTCGATCTGGACCCAGTCGAACACTCGACCCGAGCCGGGCTCGGGGGCGTCCACGAGGACGAGATCGGCGGGGCCGTCGGCCGCCATCGCGAGGGCGGGATCGCCGGCGGCGAAGCCCTGGATCACGAGCGGGACGCGCTTGCGGACGTACTCGACCTCCGATGGCGGCTCGCGTCCGTGCAGCTGCGCACCCTTGAGCCCGACCGTGTGCACGATGTCCGTGACCCGCTCGGGTCGCTCGTCGCGGAACACGCCGACGGTCATGACCTCGTCGTAGGGCACGTGCTTCACGATGTCGGACGCCTCTTCGACGGTGACCATGCGCGGGCTGCCCGACGCGAACACGAAGCCGAGCGCGTCCGCCCCGAGAGCGATCGCCAGAAGCGCGTCCTCCTCGGTCGTGATCCCGCAGATCTTGACGAACATCGCCTGCCACCGCTCCGTTGGGTCGTTTACCTCCCTTATAGGTACCGCAACTGACCCAGCGGATGGTGGACGGTGACGCCGAAACCGGCGACGGCGAGGGTTAGGCGTCGATCAGGCGGTGGTGGAGGTAGTCGTCGTAGGCCGACAGGTCGAGCAGGCCGTGGCCGCTGAAGTTGAACAGGATCACCCGCTCCTCCCCCGTCTCCTTGGCCGCCAGCGCCTCGTCGATCACAGCCCGGACCGCGTGGCCCGTTTCGGGAGCCGGGAGCTTGCCCTCGGCGTGCACGAACTGCATCGCGGCCTCGAACGTCTTGCTCTGCGGGTACGCGACCGCCTCCATGCGCCCGCTGCGCACCAGGCTCGAGACGATCGGCGCGTCACCGTGATAGCGCAGCCCGCCGGCGTGGATCGGCGGCGGCACGAACTCGTGCCCGAGCGTGTACATCGCCAGCAGCGGCGTCATCCCGGCGGTGTCGCCGAAGTCGTAGTCGAACGCCCCTTCGGTGAGCGTCGGGCATGAGGACGGCTCCGCCGCGACGAGCCGGACGCCTTCGTCGGGCACGAACGGCAGCGCGATGCCGCTGAGGTTCGAGCCGCCCCCGCAGCAGCCGATCACCACATCCGGGCTCGGATCGCCTGCGAGTGCGAGCTGCTCCTTGGCCTCGAGCCCGATGATCGTCTGGTGCAGCAGCACGTGGTTGAGCACCGAACCGAGCGAGTAGTGCGTGTCGTCTCGCCCGACGGCGTCCCGCACGGCGTCGCTGATCGCCATGCCGAGCGAGCCGGGATGGTCGGGCTGCTCCACCGGCGACGGAACGACCTCGCTTCCCCACGTCTCCATCAGGATCTTGCGGTACGGCTTCTGCTCGTACGACGCGCGCACCATGTACACCTTGCACTCGAGGCCGAGCTGGTCACACGCGAACGCGAGCGCCGTGCCCCATTGTCCGGCCCCGGTCTCGGTGGTGAGGCGCTTCACACCCTCGGCCTGGTTGTAGAACGCCTGCGCGACGGCGGTGTTCGGTTTGTGTGAGCCGGCGGGCGAGACCGACTCGTCCTTGTAGTAGATCCGCGCCGGCGTGCCGAGCGCGGCTTCGAGGCCCTCGGCGCGCACCAGCGGCGTCGGGCGCCACATCCGCAGGATGTCCAGCACGGGACCGGGGATATCGACCCACTGATCGGTCGACACCTCCTGCGCGATCAGGCCCATGGGAAACAGCGGCGCGAGGTCGTCGGGCCCGATCGGCTCGCGCGTCGCCGGGTGGAGCGGCGGCTGCAGCGGCTCGGGCATCACGGGCAACACGTTGAACCACGCGCTCGGGATCTGCTGCTCGGTCAGGACGAATCGAGTCACCGGTTACCCCCTCGCTCGTACGGCGTGCCGGCTCATCGTGCTGACGAGCGCGGCCGGGTCATCGCGGCGGACGAGCGCCTCGCCGACGAGGACGGCGTCGAATCCGGCGTCGGCCATGCGGCGGGCGTCGTCAGGCGTTCGGATCGCGCTCTCGGCGACGGCGGTCACATCGGCGGGAATGCGGCGCGCCAGCTGCTCGCTCACACCGAGATCCTCGCCGAACGTCCCAAGATCACGTGCGTTCACCCCGATCACCGCTGCGCCCGCTCCGAGCGCGCGATCGAGCTCGGCGTCGTCGTGCGCCTCCACGAGCGCGGCGAGACCGATGTCCTCCGCCAGCGCACGCAGGCCGGCCAGCTCGGCGTCGTCGGGGAGGGCGGCCACGATGAGGAGCACGGCGTCGGCGCCGATCGCACGCGCCTCGTACACCTGCGTCTCGTCGATGATGAAGTCCTTGCGCAGCACGGGGAGCTCGACGCTGGCGCGCGCCGTCTGTAGGTCGTCGACCGAGCCGCCGAAGAACGGCCGGTCGGTCAGCACGGACAACGCGGTGGCGCCGCCCGCCTCGTACGCCTTCGCGACCATCGCCGGGTCAAGGTCGGGCGCCAGCTCACCCTTCGACGGCGAACGCCGCTTGAGCTCGGCGACCACGGCGAGCCTGCCGTCGGCGCGGCGGAGCGCGCCGGCGAAGTCGCGCGTGGACGCGGCGTCGAGCGCGGCGCGCCGGAGCGTGTCACGCGCTTCCGACTCCTGGAGCAGCGCGAGCTCGGCTCGTTTCGCGGCGAGGATGTCATCGAGCACGCCCATGCGCAGGTGAGTGTATGGCTCTTAGGATGCCCGCCCGCGGCGGCGTCAGGAGGAAGGATGCCGATCTCGTTTCCCGACGGCTTCCTCTGGGGCACGGCCACGGCCGCGCACCAGGTCGAAGGGGACAACTGGAACAACGACTGGTGGCAGTGGGAGCACACGCCGGGCTCGGGGTGCGCGGAGCCGTCGGGCGACGCGTGCGACCACTTCTGGCGCTACCCCGACGACATCGCGCTCCTCGCCGACCTCGGCTTCGGTGCATACCGGTTCTCGGTCGAGTGGTCACGCATCGAACCGGAGGACGGAGAGTTCTCCCGGAACGCGCTCGACCACTACCGCCGCATGATCGACACGTGCCACGCGCACGACATCGAGCCCGTCGTGACGTACCACCACTTCACGACGCCGCGCTGGGCCGCAGCCGGCGGCGGCTGGGAGAACCCCAAGACAGCTGAACGCTTCGGCCGGTTCTGCGAGCGCGCCGTCGCCCACTTCGGGGACGTCGTCGGCATCCACTGCACGCTCAACGAGCCGAACGTCGTGGCGCTCATGGGCTACTACCTCGGCGTCTTCCCGCCCGGCACGAGAGACGAAAGCGCGATGCGCGCGGCGACCGACAACCTCATCCGCGCCCACCGCCTCGCCTACGACGCCATCAAGGCCGGTCCGGGCAACGCACCGGCGGGGATGACGCTGTCCATGCACGAGTTCGTGGCCGAGCCGGGTGGCGAGCAGCAGATGGCGCGCGCCCGCGACCGGATGGAGGACGTCTGGCTCGACGCGTGCCGCGGTGACGACTACGTCGGTGTGCAGACGTATACGCGGCTCCGGTTCGGACCCAACGGGCTCCTCGGACCCGCCGAGGGCGTGCCCGCGCTCCAGATGGGCTACGAGTACTGGCCCCAGGCACTCGAGACGACCATCCGGCGGGCGATCGAGGCCGCCGCCACGCCCGTCTACGTGACCGAGAACGGGATCGGCACTGCCGACGACGACCAACGCGTCCGCTTCGTCACCGACGCGCTGCAGCACGTGGGGCGCTGCCTCGACGACGGGCTCGACGTGCGGGGCTACTTCTACTGGTCGCTGCTCGACAACTTCGAGTGGGCGCTGGGCTACCGCCCGACGTTCGGCATCGTC
>JBKPDN010000188.1:0-4822 GCA_046727875.1 Actinomycetota bacterium
GAGCGCCTCGAGCGCTTCCTTCACGGTCGCGTCGGGGAGCGAGTCCAGCACCTCCGCCTCGGGCGTGCGCTCGGCGTTGGCGGCCTCGAGCCCGCCGAGGCGGCGGTAGAGGTAGAAGTCCTCGGTGTCGTCGAGATCGACTTCGTCGGGGCGGCGCTTCTTGGCGCGGTACGTGTTGATGAACGTGTTCGTCAGGATCTTGTAGAGCCAGGCCTTGAGGTTCGTGCCCTCCCGGAACCCGCCGAACCCCCGGTACGCGCGCAGGTACGTCTCTTGGACGAGGTCCTCGGCGTCGGCCGGGTTGCGCGTCATGCGCAGCGCGGCGGAGTACAGCGCCGACATGTACGGCATCGCGAGCTCGGCGAACTCCGCCTGATCGGCCATGGGGTCAGGCTACGCCGAACGTCAAACGGAGCCGGAAGCGGGGGAATCGATCAGGGCGGCCAGTTGAAGGAGTTCCCCGTTGCCGCGTACACGTTGCCCGAGCCGTCGACCGCGAGCCCACCCGGGGCCCAGATCGCCCCCGCGTAGTTGCTCGGGCTCGCCGTCGCGACTTCGAACGAACCGACCTGGGCGCCGTCGCTCTGGCGAGCCGCGACCACCCAACCGTGGTAGACGCCGCAGTCCCCGGCGAGCCCGCCGAACCCGACGTAGATGTTGCCATTCGCAGCGAGTAGCCCTGCTCGCTGCTGCTGGGGCGGCACGTTCATCCCCGGAGGGTTGACGCTCGCGGGCCCGACGGTGATGTTCCCCGTCGACGCGTCGACCGCGACGAGGACGTGCTCCGGGTCCGTGGTGCCCGGCGGGTTCTGCTCACGCTCGGCGACGGCGAAGACGGTGTTGCCGTTGACCGCAAGGTTGCTGGTAACCCCGAGCGGGTCGATGTTGCCGCAGTTGGCCCCGAGGTTGTGAATGACGGACAGCGGAACCGCGGTGCCGATGCTCGTCGGCTGGGCCCAGGCCGCCGTCCCGTCCGACAGCTTGAGCCCGTACAACGTGTCGTGCTCGGTCGCGACCACAACGGTCGAGCCGACCACGACCGGGCGCGACTGGACGATCCCATCGAGCGCCGACGATGTCCACAACGCGGGACCGGACGCCGACGTTGAAAACGCGGCGACGTGGTTGCCCGACTCGACGAGCACCGTGGTCCCCGAGACGAACGGCGTCGGGAAGTGCTGGCTCCCGTCGAGCGAGAGTGTGTCGGTCACGGTCGGCGTGCCGTTGCTGGGGTTCAGGCCGTAGAGCTTGCCGTTCGACCTGTCGACCGACCACACGAGCCCGCCGCCCACAGTGACGGGGCCACTTGCGGGCACAGAGGCGGACCACGCGACGCTCATCGTGGGCGGGTTGGCGTTCGGGTTCACCGCGACCTTCTTCACGCCACCGCTGCACGAGACGTAGACGTTGCCTGCTCCATCGGTCGCGTTACCACCGATCGCGAAGCACAGTGACATGCGCGCGAGCTCCCCGCCCTGCTGGCCGAGGTTGCTGGCGTTCAGCAGGAACGCCTGTCCCTGCTTGCCAACGGCGAACACTAGGTTGCCCGTCAGGAAGACAGGGTTCGTCGACCCGAGGTCGGCGTCGTTGGCGTTGTCGTTTCGCCACTCCGACGGCTGGAAGTAGTCGACGAGCCCCGCACTCGAAGAGAGCTTGATCACGCCGTCGCTGTAGTCGGTCGCCTGCGAGGGCGGCGGTGGTGGCGGCGGCTTCGCCGGGAGGCACGCCGACAACAGCACGCCGACGCCCAGAAGGCCGAGCGTCGCCCCTACCCTCCGTCGAATACCCACGCCCGACCCCCCGGTCGCGTGCCGCAAAACGTAGCCGCGCCGCCACTATGAGTAACGGCTTCACGAGGGGTCGAAGTTGAGCCTCTATCCGTGAATTCCGGGCCTGCGACCACGCCGGCCGCTCCCCGGGGTTGCGCGCAACGTCGGGTCGGGCGACGCCCCGGGCGCAACGCGGGCCGACACGGCCTGCAGAGGAAGGCAGCGTCCGACACCCCTCCCGGGGAGAGCAAGGCCCTCCCCGGGACGAGACGCCGTGATGCGGCTACCGGAGCCCGAGCTTGCGCGAGCACTCCGGCCACGCTCCCCACCCCTGCCCGCGGAGGACCCGATCGGCCACGATGATCTGCTGCTCCCGCGACGCGAGGTCGGCCCGCGGTGCGAACGCGCCGCCACCGAAGCCCTCCCATGTCGCTTGCGCGAACTGAAGCCCTCCGAAGAATCCGTTGCCGGTGTTGATGGCCCAGTTGCCGCCGCTCTCGCACTGCGCGAGCCGGTCCCATACGCCGGGACCGAAGCGGGCGTAGCGGCAGCCGCCGACCGCCGCGACCAGCACCGCCGCGGCCGCGCCGCGCCGAAGCCAGGACTTGATCTGCATGACGCTCTCCCTCGTCGTGGGCTCGCGAGGAGCCCGCCGTCGGGGAGAGCGGCGCGTGCAGCGCAACATGCGCGTCCGAGCGGCGCTCGTGACGCGAAGACGCCGGGCCGAAGCCCGGCGGGGAAGCCACATGGAGCATACGCGCCCGCGTCGCGCCTGGGAAGAGGCGCGTCAGAAGTCGACGAAGTGGTCGAACGCCCTCTCCATCGGCTCTCGTGCGGTCCGGATCACAGCCCAACCGTGATGCTCGTCGTCGCGCGAGACCTCCTCGAGCGTCCAGCCGAGGTTCGTCGTGCAGAACGACACGGCACGGACGACGGAGGAAAGCTGATAGTCGTCGACGATCACGACGCCGCCGCCGCGGACGAGACGGCCGAGGTACACGAGATCGAGAAAGACACCCTCGAACCGGTGATTGCCATCGACGAACGCGAGGTCGAAGCCGCGTCCCTCGGCGAGGAAGCGCGGGAGCGCGATCTCCGAGCCCTCGGCATGGAATTCGACGATATCGCCGAGCCCCGCCTCCTCGACGAGTTGGAGGCCACAGTCGGCGAACCTCGTCGACTGGTTCGGATCGACGACGACGTGGCGCCCATTCCGGTTGCCGTTCGAGAGGAGGCCCTCGCAGATGAACAGCGCCGAGATCCCGTAGCCGAAACCGATCTCGATCGTCTGAGCGGCGCCCTCGCGCTGCACCCACGCGCGCAATGCTTCCCCCTCGGCGAGGCTGACGCCGACCGGAAAGATGGTGTGCGTGCTTCCGTCCGATCGGGCCACGACGGTCCCGGCGCTGAGCACGCGGTCGATCACAGCTCGGGTCTGCTGCAATCTCATGTCGCTCCCCGCCTGACGCCGTGGAGCCGGGAAGGGGACTCGAACCCCTGACCTGCTCATTACGAGTGAGCTGCTCTACCGACTGAGCTATCCCGGCGCGGCTGCGCAGTGTACGGCCGGCCCGGATCGGCGGACCCGGGAACCATCAGGTCGGGCGTTATTCCACGAGCCCGCCCGGGTAGCCTGAACGCCGCAAATCGTACAAAAGGCGCGGCCTCCTCCCGCGCCCGCGACCAGGAGGGAGCCGTGCCCCGTACGAAGCGACGCCCGCACGCCCGCGCCATCGCCTCGATGGCCGTAGCTGCCGTGGGTTTTGCGAGCCTCGCCGCCGTCATTCCCACGACCGCGAGCGCCCGCGAGCAGCCGCCCCCCGCTACGGCGGTGATCGACCCGCCGCTGCGCACCGCGGCCGAAAGCGCTGCCGTCCGGGCGATGGGGCGTGCCGTCATGGAGGGCACCGCGGCGGAAAGGGCAGACCGAGAGTCGATTTGGGACGCCATCGCCAACTGTGAGACGCAGGGTGACTGGTCCATGCGGGGATCGGCCTACTCGGGTGGCCTCGGCTTCGCGAACGGCTCCTGGACTGCGTTCGGCGGCCTCGAGTTCGCACCCAACGCCGGCCAGGCAACACGCGACCAGCAGATCATCGTGGCCGAACGCATTCGCTCCAGTGTGGGCCTCGGGGCGTGGGGCTGTGCCAAGCGACTCGGCTTCACGTAACCGAGGCGGCGGGCAGGTGCAGCAACAGGCGCTCGAGCAGCAAGCTCTCGTTCGGGTTGAACTCGAATGCGTCTCGAGCTTCCCGGCACGCGTCGATGGCCGCCGCGCAGGAGCGGGGTGTGATGGTGAGCGCGGGCTGATCGATGTTCACGCGGGGGGCGTCGGGACCGGCCAGGGCGTCGCGATACACGGATTCGAGCGCGGTGATGCCCTCGACGATGAGGTCGCGCCGAGCGCGGCGGTGCTCACGCTTGTGCCGCTCGGCCTGGCGCTTCAGAAGCGCCGTACGGGACCGATCGGGATAGCCGGCGCGCTCGAGCTCCGCCACTAGCGCGTCCGCCTCGGATGCCTGCTGGGCCTCGAGGTTGGCGATGGCCTCCTGCATCGCCTTGGTGACCTGGTCGGCGCCGCGCATCGCGGAGCCGCCCGTCCCGTCGAGTTGGGCGGCGACGGTCACGAACGCGCGCCGGACGTCGCCGAGGACGCCGAGCATCGCCCGTCCCCGGTCGAGCCGGCCGCCCCCCAGCCGCGCCGCGAGCGCGGCCGCCCCCGGATCCGCTCCCTCGCCGACGAGCGCGTCGCGCAACGCAGCCTCGGGGAGCGGCGCGAGGTCGATGCGCTGGCATCGCGAGCGGACGGTCTCGAGCAGCTCGTCCGGCGACGACGTGACGAGCAGGATCGTGGTGCGCTCGGGCGGCTCCTCGATCGTCTTCAGCAGCTTGTTCGACGCCGCCTCGTTCAGCCGGTCGGCCTCGAGGAGCGCGACGACCTTGCGCTCGGCTTCGATCGGAGCGCGGTGTGCTTCGCGGATGATGGCAGCGGCTTGGGCGACGAGGATCTGGTTGCCCTCGGGCTCGAACTCGACGACGTCGGGATGCATGCC
>JBKPDN010000189.1:0-22865 GCA_046727875.1 Actinomycetota bacterium
GATGCCGCCCGATCGGCCGTCCCTACGTCGTCACCGCCGCCACGCAGAACTTGATCCAAGAGCTCGCGGGGAAGCCGGCGATCGAGCGGCTCCAGGAGCTGGCCGCCGCCGCCACGCAGGAGGAGCGCGAGCTGCTGCGAAGCGGCTTGCACGTCGGGCTGGTCGTCGACGAGCACAAGGCGGAGTTCGGCCGCGGCGACTTCCTGGTGCGCAACCTGCTGGGCGCGGACGAGAGCTCGGGCGCGCTGGCGGTCGGTGAGAACGTGTCGGTGGGCCAGACCGTGCAGTTCCACGTGCGCGACGCGGGCGCTGCCGACGAGGACCTCAAGGAGCTGCTCGGCGGGGCCGACGCCGACGCCGCCCTACTGTTCACGTGCAACGGCCGGGGCCGGCACCTCTTCACGGTCCCCGATCACGACGCCGCGCTGGTCGAGAAGCTGCTCGGGCCGATCCCGTTGGCGGGGGCGTTCTGCGCCGGTGAGATCGGGCCCGTTGGCGGGCGCAACTTTCTCCACGGGTTCACCGCCAGTCTCGCGTTGTTCGCGTGAGGTCTCTCCGGGTACGCGAACGTTCGCGACTGTCGGCGTACCCTGAGCGAAGCGGAGGTGGGGCATGACTGCCGAACCCGTCACCCCGGCGGGCAGCGCCGGCGTTTCCGAGCAGCTCGAGCGGCGCGCCATCGACGTCATCCGTGGCTTGGCGATGGATGCCGTCCAGCGGGCCAACTCCGGGCACCCAGGAACCCCGATGGCGCTCGCCCCGCTTGCGCACGTGCTGTTCACGCGCATCCTGCGGTACGACGCGGCCGACTCCGACTGGCCCGACCGCGATCGCTTCGTGCTGTCGGCTGGGCATGCGTCGATGCTCCTGTACTCGATGCTCTACCTCACGGGGTACGGCCTCGAGCTCGATGATCTGAAGCAGTTCCGGCAGTTCGGCTCGCGTACGCCTGGACACCCCGAGCACGGGCATGCACCCGGGGTTGAGGTCACGACGGGACCGCTCGGCCAGGGCTTCGGGAACGGCGTCGGCATCGCGCTGGTCGAGCGGCACCTGCGTGAGCGCTTCGGGGCCGACGTGTGCGACCACCACGTCTTCGCGATCTGCTCCGACGGCGACCTCGAAGAAGGCGTGAGTCACGAGACGGCGTCGCTCGCCGGTCACCTCGGCTTGGGCCGCCTCGTCTACGTCTACGACGACAACCACATCTCGATCGACGGCCCGACGGAGCTCTCGTACTCCGACGACGTGCGCTCGCGCTTCGAGGGTTATCACTGGCACGTCGTGCAACTGGGCGAGGTGTCCGAGGATCTCGACGCGCTCGAGCGCGGGCTGCGCGAAGGCCTCGCCGTCGAGGACCGCCCCACGCTGCTGATCCTGCGGAGTCACATCGGGTATCCGTCACCGAAGTACACCGACACCGCGCACGCGCACGGCAACGCCCTCGGCGCCGACGAAGTCGCGAAGGTGAAGGAGATCCTCGGCATGCCGCCCGAGGAGTTCTGGGTCCCCGAGGACGTGCTCGACTTCTACCGCCAGGCCGGGGCCCGCGGCCGCCCGGCGCGCGATGCGTGGCGGGAGCGCGTGACGGCGTTCCGTGACGCGGACGCCGATCGGGCCGAGGAGTACGACCTCATGATCGCCGCCCGCGGCCGCGACGGCTGGGAAGCGAAGCTCCCGACGTGGGACGCCGGCGAGGAGGTCCCCACCCGCAAGGCGTGTTCCGCGGTGCTGGACGCGATCCTCGAGGTCGTGCCCGGGCTGATCGGCGGTGGTGCCGACCTCACGGGCAACACCGGGACCGCGCTCAAGGCCAGCTCTCCGATCACGCGCGACGACTTCACCGGGCGGCAGCTCCACTTCGGCGTGCGCGAGCACGGCATGGGCTCGATCATGAACGGGATGGCGCTGTCCGCCGGCGCGCTGCCGTTCGGCGGCACGTTCTTGATCTTCAGCGACTACGAGCGGCCCGCGGTGCGCCTTGCGGCGCTGTCCGGCGCCAAGGTCGCGTTCGTGTGGTCGCACGACTCGGTCGGTCTCGGCGAGGACGGCCCGACGCACCAGCCCATCGAGCACCTGATGGCGCTGCGCGCGATTCCACGACTGCGCGTGATCCGCCCCGCCGACGCCAACGAAGTCCCGCAAGCCTGGCGCGTGCACATCGACGGCGAGGGTCCGAGCGCGATCGTGCTGACCCGTCAGAACGTGCCGGTGCTCACGGGCACCGCCGAGCGGGCTCCCGACGGTCTGCCCCGGGGTGCGTACACACTCGTCGACGAGCCCGGCGATCGTCCCGACCTCGTGCTCATCGGAACGGGCTCCGAGGTGCACCTGTGCGTCGCGGCCCGCGACCAGCTCGCTGCAGACGGTCTCGGCGTGCGCGTGGTGTCGATGCCGTCGTGGGAGCTCCTCGCCGAGCAGCCTGACTCGTACCGCGACGAGGTCCTGCCGCCGGGGGTGCCGACGCTCGCTGTGGAAGCCGGCGTCAGCCTCGGCTGGGACCGCTACGCCGACGACGCGGTCGCGATCGACCACTTCGGCGCGTCGGCACCCGGCAGTGTCGTGTTGGCCGAGTTCGGGTATACGCCAGAGAACGTCGTGGCCCGCGCCCGCGCACTCCTCGCCCTCGATTCCCCGGGAGGGAAGGCCCGATGACCGATTCACGCTCCCCCATCGCCCGACTCATCGACTACGGCCAGAGCCCGTGGTACGACAACCTCACCCGGCAGCTGATTACGGGGGGCGGCCTGCGCCGTCTGATGGAGGAGGACGGAATCCGCGGCGTCACCTCCAACCCGACGATCTTCGAGAAGGCGATGGCGTCCGGTGAGGGGTACGACGAGCAACTCGCGGAGCTCACCCGCGCCGCCACCCCGATCGACGCGATCTATTGGTCGCTCGTCCTCGACGACATCCGCCACGCGGCCGATGTGCTCCGTCCGACGCACGACGCACTCGCGGGCCGAGACGGCTTCGTCTCCGTCGAGGTCGCACCGGACCGGGCCCACGAGACGGCCGCCACCGTCGAGCAGGTGCACTGGCTGCACGATCAGGCTGGCCGCCCCAACGTGTTCGTGAAGATCCCCGCGACGGCGGCGGGCGTCCCCGCGATCGAGCAGTGCCTGTCCGAAGGCATCTCGATCAACATCACGCTGATCTTCTCCCTCGCCCGGTACGCGCAGGTCATCGAGGCGTACTTCCGCGGCCTCGAACGCCACCTCGAGCAAGGAGGCGATGTCTCCCGCGTCGCGTCGGTGGCGTCCTTCTTCGTCAGCCGGGTCGACACCGAGGCCGATCGACGCCTCCCCGAAGGTCATCCGCTACGCGGGAAGGTTGCCGTCGCCAACGCCAAGCTCGCCTACAAGCTCTTCCGCGAGCGGTTCAGCGGCGATCGGTGGGCTGCGCTCGAAGCACGCGGCGCCCGCCTGCAACGACCGTTGTGGGCGTCGACGTCCACCAAGAACCCTGCGTACTCGGACACGCTCTACATCGACGAGCTTGTCGGGCGCGACACGGTCAACACGCTCGCGCAGCCGTCCATCGACGCCCTGCACGATCACGGCGACCCGCAGCCCGACACGATCACCCGCGATGTCGACGGCGCCCAGCGCGTGATGGACGAGCTGGCGGGTGCAGGCGTCGACTACGACGATCTCACGGCGACCATCGAACGGGAGGGCGTCGACAGCTTCGAGCGTTCCTACCGCGACTGTCTGGCAAGCCTCGAGAAGCACGCCGGCGAGCTCACGGGCTGAGCGCGGCTGCGGCCCGCAGGTGCGCGGCGAGCTCGTCGGGGCGCGCGTGCGCGTTGGCGCCACTCGTGGACGGCATCACGTACACGGGCACGCCGCCGAAGCCGTTCGGCTGCTCCCCCGCCTGAGCGTCGGGGTCGACGGCGGCACGCCAGCCGGTGAGCCCGACGAAGCACACGGCGCCGGGGCGCAGCCACCGCACGAGCCGCTCGACCCGGGCCGCGCCGTCGCGATACTCGGCGACCGAGAGCTCGCGTGCTCCCGTCGTCGCCCGCTTGACGAGGTCGGTCATGCCCACGCCGTGGCGCAGGAGCGCGCGGACTGGATCGCCCACTTTGGCGCCGTCGCGGTCGACGAGCCCGGCGGCGCGAGCTGCGGGCCAGAACCGGTTCCCGGGCCGCGCGTAGCCGACACCGGCGTCGGCGGAGTAGATGCTCGGGTTCAGCCCGCAAACGAGCAATCGCATCCCGGGCCCGACGATGTCGGGCAACGTGCGCGCCCGGCGCGCCCACACCCTGATCCAATGCTCCTCGAGGTCGACGTCGTCGACGACGAAGCCGGCGCCGCCCACCACGTCGCACAGGTGCTCTGCGGGCCACTCGGCGAAGAAGCGCCCCGGGAAGTCGTCCCCGGCCCGCGGCCCGTCGCCGTCGCCACGCCGCATGTCCAGGTACACGGGCGCGTCCACCGCCATCGCCCGGTGGAGCTCTGCCAGCGCCATCGGAAGCCGCACGCGCGGGATGTGCAGGTAGCTCGCCCGGGACCACGCGCCGCCGAGTCGGCCGGGGCGGAACGGAAGCGCCTCGAGGTCCGCTTGCACGCACCACGCATCCGGCGCGGCCTCGGCGACGAGCTCGAGCATCGACCACGCCGCATCGAGCGCCACGACGGGCGCGCCGAGCGCCGCCACGTATCCCCCGGCACCACATCCGACGTCGGCTCGGATCGCGTCGGGTCGTACCAGCGCGCGAAAGCGCGCGGCATCGTCGAGCCGGCGCGGCGGCCGCTGCGACTGCCACGCGCGAGCCTGCTGCTCGTAGATCGAGACCGTGCCGCGTTTCACTCGCCCGACTCCTCTCGGCAGTCTGTCGCCCCGACGCCCGCCGTATCATCGCTCGCAGCGCTCCATCCGATCCGCCGGCCCCGCCGAAGTTCCGTACATCGCCAACGGAGGAGCTCATGACCGATGTGAACGGCGATGCCGTGGCGGTGTCGACGGCATTCGTGGTCTTCGGCGCGACGGGCGACCTCGCTCACCGCAAGCTGTATCCCGCCGTGGCAACGCTGGCCGCGCGCGGCCAGCTGCCCCGAAACATGGTGATCGTCGGTGTGTCACGGACGCGCATGAGCGACGAGGATTTCGCCACCGAAGTGCGCAACGCGGTCGAGAAGGCCGACGACGGTCGGCAGGCTGCACTCGACCGGCACGGCATCCACTACCGGTACATCGCCGGTGCGTTCGACGACGGCGAGACGTTCCGCAAGCTCGCCGCAGTGCTATCCGACTGCGAGGCGCGCTACAGCACATCCGGCAATGCGCTCTTCTACCTCGCGACGATTCCTCAGCTGTTCGGGAAGGTTGCCGCCGGGCTCGGACGGGTCGGGCTCGCCCAGGAGGTCCCGGGCACGTTCCGGCGCATCATCGTCGAGAAGCCGTTCGGACGCGACCTCGCGTCCTCGGAGACGCTCGACGCGGAGCTGCACGAGTGCTTCCGCGAGCACCAGATCTTTCGCATCGACCATTACCTCGCGAAGGAGACCGTGCAGAACATCCTCGCCCTGCGCTTCGCGAACACGATCTTCGAGCCGCTGTGGAACCGCAGGTACGTCGATCATGTCCAGATCACGGTGGCCGAAGATCTCGGCGTCGAGCATCGCGGCACCTTCTACGAGCAATCCGGCGCGCTGCGGGACATCGTGCAGAACCACCTCCTTCAGGTGCTCGCCCTCACGGCGATGGAGCCGCCGGCGTCGTTCGACGCCAACGCCATCCGCGACGAGAAGGTGAAGGCGCTCCGGTCGATCCGCCCACTGCAGCCGGAAGGCCTCGCTCGCGTCGTCGTGCGGGGTCAGTACGCCCGCGGTGAGGTCGGCGGCGTGGAGGTCCCGGCGTACCGCGAAGAAGAGGGCGTCGCGCCGGACAGCGCGGTCGAGACGTACCTCGCCATCGAGCTGGACGTCGACAATTGGCGGTGGGCCGGCGTGCCGTTCTACCTCCGGACCGGAAAGCGTCTCCCCCACCGCGTGACCGAGGTCGCTCTGCGTTACAAGCAGGTGCCGTTCCTGCCGCTGCCGCCGGGCGCCGTCGATTCCGTGGAGCCGAACACGATGGTTCTCCGCATCCAACCCGATGAAGGGATCATGCTCGAGTTCGCGGCGAAGGTCCCCGGTTCGCCGTTCCGAGTTCGCGGCGTCGACCTCGACTTCCGCTACGGACGCGCGTTCGCGGAGCAGCCACCCGAGGCCTACGAGCGCGTCCTCGGCGACGCGTTCCTCGGCGACGCGACCTTGTTCATCCGCGCGGACGAGGTCAACCAGGCGTGGCGGGTCGTGCAGCCGCTCATCGACGCCTTCGACGCCGGGACGATCCCGCTTTCCTTCTATCCCGCAGGCACGTGGGGGCCACCGGAGGCCGACGAGCTGCTCGCGCGGAGCTACGGCGACACGTGGCGGACCCCGTGAGCCTCGCGGGTGAGCTCCGCGTCGTCGACCATGTCCCCCAGGCGTTCTCGGCCCTGCTCGTCGAGGAAGCGCCGGGATCCTTCGCGTTGTCCGGTGGCTCAACCGCCCGCGAGTGCTACGAGCTTTTGGCGGTCGCCGACGTCGAATGGAACGCGGTCGACGTGTTCTTCGGTGACGAGCGGTGGGTACCCGTCGGCGACCCCGAGTCGAACGAAGGCGCTGCCCGCCACGCGTTCCTCGATCAGTGCCTGCCGCGCACCATCTACTCGATGCGACACGCGGGCGACACCATCGACGCCGCCGCCGATGCGTACGACCGTCTTCTCCGCGACTACGGGCCCCTCGACTTCGTCCACCTCGGACTGGGCCCCGACGGGCACACGGCCTCGCTGTTCCCGGGGTGTCCGGCGCTCGAGGAGCGCGAGCGGCTGGTCGTGGCGACGGGCGACGACCTGCACCCGCACCCGCGGCTGACGCTCACGTTCCCTGCGCTCGCGCAGTCCCGCCTGGCCGTGTTCACCGTGGCCGGCGAGGGGAAGCGCGACGCGCTCCATCGGGTCAAGGCAGGTGACGACCTGCCCGCCGCGCGCGTCTCTGCCGGCCGCGTGATCTGGCTCGTGGACGAGGCCGCCAACAGCTAGGCCCCCGCAGGGCGGGCGGTCAGCGGGCCCTCGCGGGCGGCCTAGGCTTCCGCGGCGGCGGCGGCTTTGCCGACCGTCGCCGCAGAGCCGGAGCCTGCGACGGCGACCAAAGGAGTATTCGTGCTCAGCGCGGCGGAAGCCCGAGCGCTCGCCGGCGTCTCCCCGGCCGAGCTCGTCACCGAGGCCGCTCGGCTGCGCGATCGCGGGCACGGCGACCGCGTCACGTTCTCGCCCAAGGTCTTCATCCCCCTCACGATGCTGTGCCGCGATCGTTGCGGCTACTGCACGTTCGCCAAGCCGCCGGCGCGTCTGGAGTCGCCGTACCTCTCGCTCGACGAGGTCCTCGATATCGCGCAGAAAGGCGCGGCGGTCGGCTGTCACGAGGCGCTCTTCACGCTGGGCGAGGCACCCGAGGCGCGGTACCCGTCGGCCCGGGAGTGGCTGGACGCTCGCGGCTACGAGACGACCGTCGACTACCTCGTCGACGCGTGCCGGGCCGTGCTCGACGAGACGGGCCTCCTGCCCCACGCCAACGCGGGTGCGCTCTCCAGACCCGAGCTCGAGCGGCTTCGGGCGGTCAGCCCGTCCCAGGGGATGATGATCGAGACGCTCGCCGCTCGGCTCGGTGAGGCCGGCGGTCCCCACCACGGCGCGCCCGACAAGACGCCGGCGCGTCGCCTCGCCACGCTCGAGGCCGCCGGCGAGGCACGAGTGCCGTTCACGACCGGGATCCTCGTGGGCATCGGCGAGACGCGCGACGAGCGCGTCGACGCGTTGCTCGCCATTCGCGAGAGCCACGCCCGCCACGGTCACGTCCAAGAGGTGATCGTCCAGAACTTCCTGCCCAAGCCGGGCACAGCTATGCAGCGCCACGATGCCTGCGACCGCGACGAGTTCGTCTGGACCGTTGCGGCGGCGCGCCTGGTGCTCGGCCCCGATATGCACGTCCAGGCGCCGCCCAACCTCAGCGACGACCTCGGCGCGCTTCTCGCCGCCGGCATCGACGACTGGGGCGGCGTCTCACCCGTGACGATCGATCACGTGAACCCCGAGCGGCCGTGGCCTGCGCTCGACCGCCTCCGCTCGGCAACCGAGGCTGCGGGCAAAGTGCTCGCGCCGCGCCTGACCGTCTATCCCGAGTTCGTCCACGATCCCGAGGAGTGGCTGCACGCCGACGTGCGGTTCCCCGTCCTCCTGCGCGCCGACTCCGAGGCACTCGGGCGCGAGCACGCGTGGTCGGCCGGCGGCACCGAGCACCCGCCGGTCCTGCTCTCCGCGGCCGCTCCGGCGCGCGCCGGCGGCCCCGTCGGCGAGGTGCTGGACGGTGTCGCGGTCGGCGAGGAGGTCGGTGTCGACGAGCTCGTGACCCTGCTGTCGGCCCGGGGCCCCGAGCTCGCCCGAGTGTGCGAGGTCGCCGACGAGCTGCGCCGCGGGGCGGTCGGCGAGGTCGTGACCTTCGTGCGCAACCGCAACATCAACTACACGAACATCTGCACGTTCAAGTGCCGGTTCTGCGCCTTCTCGAAGGGTCCGCTGTCGCTGAACCTGCGCGGGGACCCGTACCTGCTCGACCACGAGGAGATCCAGCGCCGGGTGGTCGAAGCGGTCGATTGCGGAGCCACCGAGGTATGCCTGCAGGGCGGCATCCACCCCGATTTCGACGGCGAGTACTACCTCTCGGTCGCGCGTGCGGTGAAGGAGGTCGCGCCGCAGATCCACGTGCACGCGTTCACGGCGCTCGAGGTCACCGAAGGCGCCCGCCGGCTGGACATGCCGTTGCGCGACTACTTGCTGCTCGCAAAAGACGCCGGGCTCTCCACGCTGCCCGGCACCGCGGCCGAGATCCTCGACGATGAGGTGCGCGCCGTCATCTGCCCGGACAAGGTCACCACCGACGAGTGGCTGGAGACACATCGCATCGCGCACTCGATCGGGCTGCAGTCGAACATCACGATCATGTTCGGTCACGTCGAGCGCCCGGTGCACGTCGCCCGGCACCTGGTGCGCACCCGCGACCTCCAGAAGGAGACAGGCGGCTTCACCGAGTTCGTTCCGCTGCCGTTCGTGCACATGGCCAGCCCGATCTTCCTCCAGCGGCGAGCGCGGCCCGGCCCGACCTTCCGCGAGGCGCTGCTCATCCACGCCGTGGCGCGCATCGCGTACCGCGGCTGGATCGACAACATCCAGGTCTCGTGGGTGAAGATGGGCGTCGACGGCGCCCGCCAAGCCCTCCGAGCCGGCGCCAACGACCTCGGTGGGACGCTCATGGACGAGAACATCTCGCGAGCCGCGGGCGCCAGCCACGGCCAGGAGCTCGACGAAGCCGAGTTCCGCGAGATCGTGGAGCCGCTGGGGCGGACGCTCGAGCAGCGCACGACGCTCTACGGGCGCGTCACGACGGTCGGGCGCCGCCTCCGGCCGCCCGACGAGCACGCGCACGGCAACGGCGACACTGCGCCCGTGTCCTTCGTCAAGCCGGTCCAAGCAGCCCGCGGCGGCGGCGACAGGGCACGATGAGCGAACCCGACTTCGATGTCCTCGGCATCGGGAACGCGCTCGTCGACGTCATCACCTCCGTCAACCACGAGTTCATCGACAGGCATGGTCTCGCCCGCGGCGCGACCACGATGGGAGACCTCGATCGCGTCGACACCCTCTACGCCGACCTGCCCCCGGCACAGGAGATCTCGGGCGGATCGTGCGCGAACACGATCGCCGGGCTGGCGTCGTTCGGCGCCACGGTCGCGTTCGTGGGACGAGTCCGCGACGACCAGCTCGGGAAGGTCTACACCCACGACCTGCGGTCGCTCGGCGCCCACTTCGACGTGCCGCCCGCGACCTCAGGACCGGCCACAGGTCGCTGCCTCGTGATGGTGACACCCGATGCGCAGCGGACCCAGTGCACCTACCTCGGCGCGTCGAGCTTCCTCGGGCCCGAGGACGTGGACGCTGCCGTCGTCGCTCGCGCCCAGGTGACGTACCTCGAGGGCTACCTGTGGGACCAGCCGCCGGCAAAGGACGCAATCCGGCACGCCGCCGCATCGGCCCGGGGCGCGAACCGCCTGGTCGCGCTCACCCTGTCGGACCCGTTCTGCGTCGACCGCCACCGCGACGAGTTCCGAGCCCTCGTCGAGGGCGAGATCGACGTGCTGTTCGCCAACGAAGCCGAGATCTGCTCGCTGTACGAGGTCGACGAGTTCGACGTCGCCCTGCAGCAGGTGCGCCACCACTGCCAGGTCGCGGCGCTGACGCGCAGCGAGCTCGGATCGGTGGTCATCGCCGGCCACGAGGTGCACGTGGTCGACCCGTGCCCCGTCGACCGCCTGGTCGACACGACAGGTGCCGGCGACCAGTACGCCGCCGGGTTCCTGTACGGCCTGACCCGCGGTCACGATCTCGCGACGAGCGGGCAGCTCGGGTCGGCAGCCGCCGCCGAAGTGATCTCGCACTACGGGGCTCGGCCCGAGATATCGCTGGCGGAGCTGGCGACGAAGATCGTCCCGTAAACACCCGCCGCGCCATACCCTCGGAGCATGGCCCGCCGCCCCCGCTACCGAACCGGTGACGCCGAGCTCGACGCGGCCGTCGATGCCCTCGTCGAGCAGGCCGGCGCCGACAACCCCGACCTCATCTTCGAGCTGATCGTGTCGGCCGTGCGCATGGCGCGTGACCGCGCCGATCGTGGTGACCTGAAGATCGCCAATGCCGCCCTCAAGGAGATGCGGCACGCGTTCCACGTCTTCGCCCCGTATCGGAGCGAGCGCAAGCTCGCCATCTTCGGATCGGCGCGGACCGAGGCTGACGACCCGCTGTACGACCAGGCGCGGCGCCTCGCGACGGCGATGGCCGCGCACGACTGGATGATCATCACCGGCGCCGGCCCGGGGATCATGGAGGCCGGCCTCGAAGGCGCTGGTCCCGACAACGCTTTCGGAGTGAGCATCCGCTTGCCGTTCGAGGCGGCGACGAGCCAGTTCATCGCCGAGGGCGACCCCAAGCTCGTCAACTTCCGGTATTTCTTCACGCGCAAGCTCGAGTTCGTGAAGGAGGCCCACGGCTTCGCCATGCTGCCGGGCGGGTTCGGCACGATGGACGAGACCTTCGAGCTCCTCACGCTGGTTCAGACCGGGAAGTCGCAGCCGGCGCCGATCGTCCTGCTCGACATGCCGGGCGGGACGTTCTGGGCGTCCTGGCGCAGCTTCGTCGAGCAGGAGCTCGTTACGAGCGGCTACATCGACAAGCGCGACCTCGACCTCGTGCTGATCACCGACGACGTCGAGCTCGCCGTCGACGAGGTCACCGGCTTCTACGCCAACTACCACTCGCAGCGCTTCGTCGACGGCCGCCTCGTCCTCCGCCTCCAGCACGCGCCGGACGACGCGACCCTCGACGCGCTGACCGAGGAGTTCGCCGACATCGTCGCGCGCGGCCGCATCGAGCGCATCGAGGCGACGCCGCCCGAGCAGTCCGACCGCGACAACGTCGAGCTCGACCGCATCGCGTTCCGGTTCGACCGCCACGGCTTTGCACGGCTCCGCGCGCTGATCGATCGCCTCAACGGACGCGCGCCGCGTCGCTGATGGCCGATCGGCCGGACGCGCCCACAGCGTCGCCCTAGCGCTCGCTGCCCATGTCGAGCGCGTGGATGGCGCGCTCCACCGCCCGCCGAGCTTGGTGGAGCCGCTTCTCGTCGACGGCCGCGCTCTCGACGCCGGCGGCAGCGGCCTCGAGCCGCTCGTACGCAAGATCGCGCAGTGACTCCTCGATCGTCCGGAGCTGCGCCACGAGCGCGTCCACGCCGTCAGACATCGAGAGCCTCTGCCAGGAGGTCGGCCGGGTGGCGGACATTGAGCCCGGCCGCGCCTAGATGCATTGCGCACCCCGGGTTCGCCGACGCCACGATCGAGTGGCGCCGTCCGCCGGCGGCGCGACCGATGGCAGCGACCTTGCGGTCCCGGATGTCGCCGGACAGCTCGGGCTGGAGGACGTTGTACGCACCACCCGCCCCGCAGCACTGGCCGTCGTCGTCGGTGTCGACCGTCTCGTACGCCGGCGCGAGCACGACCCGGACTGCGCCCGCAGCCTTCTGCACGTGGCGGAGGTGACACGGGTCCTGCACGACGACGACCTGCCCGGTCGGCCGAAGCGGAAGCGGACCCTGCGCCGCGAGCCACTCGGAGAAGTCCTGGACGCGGGCCGCGAACGCGACGGCTTCAGGTGTGCCAAGGAGCCGGCCGTAGTCCTTCATCTCCGCGCCGCAGCCGGCGCTGTCCACGACTACCGGAGCATCGCCGGGCATCGACGCGATGACACGGCGCGCGAGCCTCCGGGCTTCTTCGGTCCGGCCCGCATGCGTGTGCAGCGCACCGCAGCAGTCCGCGCCCCGGCGCGGAAGCGCGGGTCGAGCGCCGGCGGCCTGCATGACCCGCAGGGCGGCCCGATGCGTGTCGCGCTGCCAGGCATCCATGACACACCCCGGAAAGAGGAACGCATCGGCGTCGCCGGCCGACGCCGATACCCGCAGCGGCCGCGCCAGCGCGCGCATCGAGATCGGCGGCACCGAGAATCGCTTGGGCACGAGGTGCAGTCGCTGGACCAGAGCGAGGAGCCACGACAGCGCCACCAGCAGCCAGTGGCGCGGAAGCACGACCCGGTACCCGAGCCACTCGGCGACCCGCCGCGACCGCGGCCTGCTGCTCCGCCGGTGCTCCTGGAGCGCCTCGCGCGACCCTTCCATCAGATGGCCGAACGGCACCGACGACGGGCACACGGCTTCGCACGCGCGGCACTGCACGCACTCCTCCATGTAGCGCTCGAACGTGGCGTCGAGCGGCGCGCCGTGGAGGTCGACGGCCTGCATGGCTGCGATCCGGCCTCGGGGTGATGCGGACTCGAACCCGGTCACCCGGTACGTCGGGCAGTGAGGAAGGCACAAGCCGCACGCCACGCACGCGACGAGCTCGTCCTCGTCGAGGTCCAGCGCGCCGTGCGCGGGTGCGTTCATCCGGCAGTGGTCGTCGGGACCGGCGCGCCCGGGAGCCGGCCGGGCGAGAGCTTGCCGGTGGGGTCGAAGGCGGTGCGGATGCGCTCGACAATGGCGAGGTTCGGGAGCGGGCCGCCGTAGCCGTCGACGCCCGGCGCGCCCGCCTCCCGCAGCAGCCACCCCCCGTGCTCGGCCGCCTCCGCTCGCGCCGCGACGATGCCGGCGGGATCGTCGGCGGCGACGTGCACAGTGCCGACGCCCAGCTCGGCGAGCCAGCGCACGCCGTCGATGCGGTCGAGCGTCGGCGCGAGGTGACGCAGCACCGACGGCCGCACGGAGATTCGGCCCCGATGCGCGCCGGCCGGCCACGCCGGTGCGCCGTCAACCGGCCGCACCCCGGCGGCCGTCGCCTCGGAGTCGGCGTCGTCGGCGTTCCCTTCCAGCAGCACCCGGGTCGTGCGTCCGTCCCACATGACGGACGACGGCCGGAACATTCGCCGCCGCGCCTCGAACGGGTCAGCGTCTGTTTCGAACCAGCGCGCAACGCGGGGGCGCGGCTGGCACCGCAGCGTCACTTGCACGATCACGCCGACCGTGCCCAGCGAGCCGACCAGCAGCCGTGGCAGGTCGAAGCCGGTGACGTTCTTCACGGTCGGTCCGCCCGCCTTGACCAGCCGGCCGTCGGCTTTCACGAAGCGCACCTCCAGGACGCGATCGCGCAGCGGTCCGTAGCGCAGGCGGCGTGGCCCCGACAGGCCGGCGCCCAGCACGCCGCCCACGGTCGCGTCGGAAGCGCGCGGATCGAGCGGACACTCCTGCCCCGCCTCGCCGAGCACGTCGGCGAGCTCGGCGACGGGCGTCCCGGCGCCGGCGGTCACGGTCAGCTCGGCGGGGTCGTAGGCCACGATCCCGGACGGCGCGCGCACATCGACGCCGGCGGCGGGCGGGTTACCGACCTCCCACTGCGTGCGGCCGCCCACGGGCAGCACGGCGTCGGCGGCCGCGACCGTCGCGCGCAGCTCGTCGAGCTGATCGAGCACAGGTACCGCCGTCACACCCACGCCCCTTCCGGCACGCGCTGCAGCTCCCCGCACCGGCTGCCCCGGGGCAGGATCTTCTGCGGATTGGCGCGTCCCGACGGGTCGAACGCGTCCCGCAGCCGCGCCTGGGCGTCGAGGTCGTCCGCCGTGAAGACCATCGGCATCGCCTCCCGCTTCTCGAGCCCGATGCCGTGCTCGCCGGACAGGACACCCCCGGCGTCGACGCACGTGCGCAGGATGGCATCTCCGGCGGCGTGCACGCGCTCCCAGATCCCGGGCTCGCGCTGGTCGAACACGATCAGCGGGTGCAGGTTCCCGTCGCCGGCATGGAACACGTTCATCATCGTGAGGTCGTACTCACCGGCGATCTCGTACACGCGTTGCAGCACGTCCACGAGACGCGTGCGGGGCACGACCGCGTCGTGCAGGTAGTAGTCGGGCGCGATGCGGGAGATGGCACCGAACGCCGACTTGCGGCCCTTCCAGAGCAACGCTCGCTCGGCGTCGTCGGCGGCCACGCGCACGGCGCGCGCGCCCTGCTCGGTTCCGATGCGCTGCACCGCCGCCATCTGGGCCGCGACCCCGGCCGGGAGCCCGTCGAGCTCGACGAGGAGCACGGCGGCCGCGTCGCGCGGGTAGCCAGCGCCGACGAAATCCTCGACCGCGCGTGTGATCTCGGCGTCCATCATCTCGAGGGCGGCGGGGACGATGCCGTCGGCGATGATGGCGCTGACCGTGGCGGCCGCGGCCTCGATCGACGTCAAGTCGAGCAGCAGGGTGCGGACGGCAGGCGGGTCCGGGAGGAGCCGCACGGCGATGCGGGTCGCGATGCCCATCGTCCCCTCGCTGCCGACGAAGCAGCCGCGGAGGTCGTAGCCGGGGTGGTCGGGCTCGATGCCGCCCAACACCGTGGTCGACCCGTCGGCCAGCACAACCTCCACCGCGAGAACGTGCATGGCGGTGACGCCGGATGCCAGGCAGTGGGGACCGCCGGCGTTCGTCGCCACGTTGCCGCCGATCGTGCACGCCTGCTGCGACGAGGGATCGGGGGCGTAGTGCAGCCCGAGATGGTGCACGGCGCGGGTGAGATCGAGGTTGAGGACGCCCGGCTCGACCCAGGCGTACCCCTCGTCGGCGTCGACTTCGAGGATCCGCGTCAGGTGCGTGGTCACGATCACGAGGGGATCGCCGACCGGGGTCGCCCCGCCGGCCAGCCCGGTGCCGCTGCCGCGCGCCACGAAGGGGCGGTCATGATGCGCGGCGATCCTGACCGCGGCGGCCACGTCCTCGCCGGTGGACGGGAAGCACACCGCGGCCGCCTGACCACGATCGACACCGGCGTCGCGCTGGTACAGCGCGAGCTCGAGCGGCTCGGCGCGCGCCCGGCCCGGTCCGAGTGCGGCCTCGAGCTCGGCGACGAACACGCGGGCTTCCTCGGTGGTGTCGATACGCGAAGCCTACCGACGGGGGGTGTGTACTCTCGGCGCTATGAGCGCGTCGCCGGTCCGGACCGGGCCGACCCGGGAGTGGGTGACCTTCGAGGATCCCAACGACGACGGTCGGCGCTGGCAGATCGACGTGACGTTCCTGACGTCGCACTGGGAGTGCATCTTCGGGCGCGGCTGTCAGGGCGTCTTCACCGAACCGGCGCCGGAGATGGTCCAGGGTTGCTGCTCGTACGGTGCGCACTTCTCGAACCGCAAGGACCGGGACCGCGTCGTCCGTGCCGCGCGCGAGCTCACCGACGACGAGTGGCAGTACGCCAAGGCCGGCAGGTCCAAGGGCGTCTACGCCAAGTGCGGCAAGGACGAGGAAGGTCGCATCGAGTGGCGCACGCGTCTCGTTGACGACGCCTGCATCTTCCTGAACCGTCCCGACTTCCCCGCCGGCGCCGGCTGCGCGCTCCATCTCCACGCCATGCGCAACGACCGCCATCACAGCGATCTCAAGCCCGACGTGTGCTGGCAGCTCCCATTGCGCTGCGTGGACGAGGAGCAGGAGGACGGCACCGTCGTCTCGACGCTGTCCGAGTTCGGCCGCGACGGCTGGGGCGAAGGCGGTAACGACTTCGCGTGGTGGTGCACGGAAGCCCCCGAGGCGTTCACGGGGCGCGAGCCCGTGTACCGCTCGATGGGTGAAGAGCTGCGCAAGATGCTCGGCAACGACCAGCTGTACCACGAGGTCGTCGGGTACCTCGATCAGCGAGCGCACTCGAAGCCGCCACCGGCGCCGCATCCCTCCGAGACGCCGGTTCGGTTCACTCGTCGCCGACCCGTGAAGACGAACGGGTCTCGCCGGCGTCACTGATGGCGGCGGAGACAGCGGGCCTCCCGCAGCTACTCGACGCGCTCGAAGAGGAGCAGACGGGCCTGCAAGCGGAGTTGCGCGACCTCGCGACGAACGACTGGTTCCGCCCGACACCGGCCAAGGGCTGGGACGTGCGCGACACGGTCGCCCACCTCGCCGATACCGACGAGATCGCGATCGACACGTGCACGGGCGGTCCGCGTCCACTCAACGATTTCGCCGCGCAATTCGCGTCGGCGGAGGACACGACGCTCTGGGGCGTCTTGCGCGGGCGGCGCCTGCCCGGTCGCGGCGTGCTCGCGTGGTGGGAAGAGACCTCGGTACACGAACGCGCCGTGCTCGCCGGCCTCGATCCCGTGATGCGCGTGCCGTGGGGCCTCGGGATGCGGCCGCCGTCGTTGGTCACCGCACGCCTGATGGAGGCGTGGGCGCACGGCCTCGACGTTCGCGTGGCGCTCGGGCTCCCGGTCGTCGACACCGAGCGGCTCCGCCACGTGGCCTGGCTCGCGTACCGCGCGCTCCCCTACGCCTTCTCGTTCGCGGGTCGTGAACGTCCACCGGGCGAGCTGCGGATGGAGCTCACGTCGCCGTCGGGTGACGAGACCTGGACGTTCGGGCCCGCCGACGCGCCCAACCGCATCAGCGGCCCGGCGGGTGATCTCTGCCGCGTGTTCATTCAGCGGATGTCGTGGGACGAGACCGGGAACCTCGCAGCGGAGGGCGATGGCGCGGTCGCCGCGCTCGAGGTCGCCCGCGCGTTCCTCTAGCTCTGGCGGCGGCTTACGGGCCGCCCACCAGCGCGCCGCCGTCGACGACGATCACCTCGCCGGTCAACCACGACGACGCATCGCTCGCGAGGAACAGCGCCGCGCCGGCGCAGTCGTCGGGCACGCCGAGCCGCTTCATCGGAAACCGGGCGGCGACACCTTCTTCGTCCTGCTCGTACAGCGCCCGTGCGAAGTGCGTTTTGACAAGGCCCGGCGCCAATGCGTTCACGCGCACGCCTGGAGCGAGCTCCACCGCGAGCTGACGGGTCATGTGGAGGAGAGCGGCCTTCGACGTGTTGTACATGCCGATGAACATGGACGGCCGGATGCCACCGAGTGACGCGACGTTGATGATCGTGCCGCCGTGCTCGCGCATCCACGACCGCCAGGCGGCTTGGGCCAGCGCGAGCGGCCCCTCGAGGTTCACCTCGAGCACTTTGCGCACCGCGCGCGACTCCGTCTCGATCATCGGCCCGAACGTCGGGTTCGTCCCCGCGTTGTTCACGAGGATGTCGAGCCCGCCAAGCTCGGCGAGGCAGTGGGCGACCGAAGCCTCGATCGCCTCGGGGTCGCCGGCCGAGCCCGCGTAGACGGCGACGCCCGAGCCGACGGCCGCCAACGCGGCCCGGGTCTCCTCGAGCTCGTCGGGCTTCCGCGCCAGCACGCACACCCGGGCGCCGGCGGCTGCGTACGCCTCGGCGATGGCGCGGCCGATGCCGCGCGTCCCCCCGGTGACGAGCGCGACCTTGCCGTCCAGCCGGAACGCGGATGCCGGGTCGATCACAGATACAGCCCGGTCTGACCCTCGGTCCGGCTCGACGCGACCGCGTGCACGTCGCGTTCCCGAAAGATCAGGTAGTCCTCGCCACGGATGTTGACCTCGAAGCCGGCGTCCGGCGCGAACAGCACGAGGTCGCCGTCCTCCACATTGCGGACGGTCGGCCCGACGGCCACGACCTTGGCCCAACCGAGGCGGCGGTTCTCGGCCGCGGTGGCGGGGATGACGATCCCGGCCCGGCTCTTGCGCTCGCCCATCTCCTTCGTCGGCAGCGCAAGAATGCGGTCGGCGGTCATGCGGATCGACTGCTTCTCGTCGTCGGCGTCGCCGTCCGGTGGCATCAGGCTCCCATTATCGCCGTGGCAAGCTCCGGCTTTGCGTCGACGGTCGGCAAAGCCGCCGTCGCCGCGGTCAGAGGCTACCGGCCTGTCGCGCGGTTCCTGACGCACACAAGGCCGCGGCTAGATTCGCCGTGAGGACCGTCCCTCTGGAGACTCGTGTCCGACACCTCGGAGATTGCCCACCGCGCGACCGCGACGTTCCGGGCCTACGTCCTGCTCACGAAGCCCCGGGTCGTCGAGTTGCTTCTCGTCACGACCGTGCCCGCGATGGTGCTCGCCGACGGTGGGCTGCCGTCGTTCACGCTCATCGGCGCGGTGCTGGTGGGCGGCGCGCTCGCCGCCGGCGGCGCCAACACGATCAACTGCTGGATCGAGCGCGATCGCGACCGCATGATGCATCGCACGGAGCGGCGACCGCTGCCCGCCGGGAAGATCGATCCCCGCCATGCGCTCGTGTTCGGTGTCCTCCTCGAAGCGTCCGCGTTCGTGTGGCTCGTGACGACCGTGAACCTGCTGTCGGCGGCGCTCGCGGTGAGCGCAATGCTCTTCTACGTCTTCGTGTACACGATCTGGCTCAAGCCACGCAGCCCGCAGAACATCGTCATCGGCGGGGCGGCGGGGGCCGTGCCCGTGCTCGTGGGCTGGGCCGCGGTGACCGGCCGGCTCGCGGCGCCGGCGTGGGTGCTGTTCGCCATCGTGTTCTGCTGGACGCCGCCGCACTTCTGGGCCCTGTCGCTGCGGTACCGGGACGACTACGCCGCCGCCGGGATCCCGATGCTCCCGGTCGCGCGCGGGATCGCCACCGCCGTGCGACAGATCCTCGTGTATTCGGTGATCGTCGTCGCGGTCACGATGTCGTTGTTCTTGTTCGAGACGATGGGGGTGGTGTACTTCGTCGCCGCCGTCGGGCTGGGCGCCGCCTTCGTCTGGCAGGCGTTCGAGCTCCAGCGCGACGCGAGCCCTCGCCGCGCCATGCGGCTGTTCTCCTTCTCGAACATCTACCTGGCCTTGCTCTTCGCAGCCATTGCCCTCGACACCCTCGTCCGCTCCCGCTAAGCGCCCCACGCGCCGCCGCGCCTGGCTCGTCGTCCTCGCCGGCGTCCTCACCGTCGGGCTCGTCGCCGGCGTGGTCGGCGCCGTGCTCGCAGGAGGATCGGACAGCCGACGCACGATGAGACCCGGCTCGGTCACGGGCGCCGGTGGCGACGTCGGTTCCGCTGCGCCCGACTTCCAGGTCCCCGCGCTCGAGGGAGGCGGCGACGTGCACCTCGCCGACTTCCGCGGGCGACCGGTGATCGTCAACTTCTGGGCGTCATGGTGCAACCCGTGCCGCGAGGAGTTCCCGCTCCTGCAGCAAGCCCTCCGCGATCACCGTGCCAACGGTCTCGCCGTGATCGGCGTGACCTACCAGGACATTCCCGGTGACTCGCGTGACTTCGTGAAGAAGCGGAACGCAACGTGGCCGCAGGGCATCGACGACAACGGCGAGGTGGCGCAGGCCTTCGGTGTGCGCGCGATCCCGCAGAGCTTCTTTGTACGACCCGACGGCACCATCGCCGCACGCGTGTTCGGCATCACAACCGCCGCCGCCCTCGCCGACCCGCTCGCCAAGCTGCTGGGCCGGTAGCGCCGGCGCGCGCCGTCACTCCTCCCAGCGAAAGACCGACGCGGCGAGGAGCGGCATGGCGATCGCCCACGCCAGCAGCACGAGCACGTGACCGAGCGGAAACCCGTGCGACGCCGACAAGACGTCGCGCACGGATTCGGCGAGCGCGGCCGCGGGCAACGCCTCCGCGAAGTCCTTCAACGCGGCGGGGAGGCGGTCGAGCGGGTACGCCATGCCACCGAGGAACAGCAGAACGAGGAACAGCGCGTTGGCGAGCGCGAGGTTTGCCTCGGCGCGGAGCGTGCCCGCCATCAGCAACCCGATCCCGGCGAACGCCACCGTCCCGACCAGGAGCAGGATCACGGCGGGAAGGATGCGTGCGGTCGTGGTCCAACCGAGCGCAAGCCCGGTGAGGATGATGATGACGGCTTGCAGCAGCTCGATGATGAGCACGTTGGTGGTCTTGGCGGCGAGCAGCCCGGCCCGTGACAATGGCGTGGAGCCGAGTCGCTTCAAGACGCCGTAGCGGCGTTCGTACCCGGTCGCGATCCCCAGGCTCACCATCGCCGTCGACATCACCGCGAGGGCGAGGACGCCGGGAACGAGGAAATCGATCGGCTGTTTCAGGTCCGTGACGGCGTCGACCTTGGAGAAGAACACGAGGATCCCCAACGGGATCACGAGCGTGACGAGCAAGCTCTCCGAGCGCCGGAGTGTGAGCAGCAGCTCGATACGAGTCTGGGCGATGAGCGCGCGGGGCTTCACGGTCGGTCCTCGCTCGTCAACCGTAGGAACACCTCTTCGAGCGATCGGCGACCGGCGCGCAGTTCGCCGAGCGTCACGTCGCGATCGCGCAGCCACACCGCCAGCGAAGCGATGAGCGCCGGGGTGGCGGCGGCATCGACGGTGTACTCACCGGAGCGGGGTTCCTGGACGAGCGCGGCTTCGAGCCCGAGTGCACCGGCGATGCTCGCGCAGTCGAGCCCGGGCGGGGCCGAGAACCGTGTCTCGTCGGCAGCCGAGCTCGTGGTGAGCTCCGCCGGACTGCCGAACCCGACCATGTGCCCGTGGTCGACGATGGCGAGCCGGTCGCACAGGTGCTCGGCTTCGTCCATGGCGTGCGTGGTGAGCACGACGGTGGCACCGCGATCTCGCAGGCCGCGCACAAGCTCCCAGGTGGTCGCGCGCGCTCGCGGGTCCAGCCCCGCCGTGGGCTCGTCGAGGAACACCAACGACGGCCGTCCGATCAGCGCCAGCCCCAGCGACAGGCGCTGGTACTGCCCGCCGGACATGCGCCGCACGAGCGTGTGCTCGGCCTCGCGCAGCCCGACGATCTCGAGCAGGCGCTGCGGATCGTCGGGGTCGTCGTAGTACGACGCGAATAGCTGGAGCGCCTCGAGCGGGCGGATCCCCGGGTACAGGCCGCCGTCCTGCAGCATCACGCCGATCCGCGGGCGCAGCCGCGCACCATCGCGCCACGGGTTGAGGCCGAGCACGCGGACGTCGCCGGCATCCGGACGGCGGTAGCCCTCGAGGATCTCGACGGTGGTGGTCTTGCCCGCCCCGTTCGGGCCGAGCAGTCCGAACACCTCACCCTGCTCCACCGTGAGCGAGAGACCGTCGACGGCCTGAACAGCTCCGTACTGCTTGCTGAGCCCGGCGACCTCGATGGCAGGCGTCACCGGCACGGGTCGGCAGCCTACCGATGCGATTTCGTCCAACCAGGGTCGGGTGACGAAGACCGGGTCAGAATGGGCGCGTTGGACCAGTACCAGTATCTGCTCCTCATGGCCGGGTGCCTGCTCGTCACGCTGCCACTCGAGTTCGTGTTCGGCGCCCGAGTGTGGCGACAACCACGCCGGCTGTTGTTCGCGCTCGTGCCCACGGTGATCCTGTTCGTCGCCTGGGACATCGCCGCCATCGCCCGCGACCACTGGAGGTTCAACGCGCGCTACGTCACCGGGCGAGAGCTCCCGGGCAACCTTCCGATCGAGGAGCTCGCGTTCTTCGTCGTGATCCCCATCTGCGGTCTGCTCACACTCGAGGCGGTACGGCGAATCCTGGAGCGAGCGCGCTGATGCGGCAGTACACGCTGATGGCAATCGCGGGAGTCGGCTTGGTCGTGCTGCTCGAGGTTCGTGTACTCCACACCGGCCTTCTGCGGACGCGTGCGTATTGGATCGCCATCGCGATCTGCTACGCGTTCATGATCGCCGTGAACGGCTGGCTCACCAAGCTCACTGCGCCGATCGTGCTGTACGACCGGGACGCGGCTACGGGATGGCGCTTTCCGTGGGACATCCCGGTCGAGGACTACCTGTTCGGCTTCGCGTTGCTGACGCTCGCGATGCTCCTCTGGGACGCAGCCGCGCCACATCCCCGGCGGCCCGAGCCAATCGAGGCGGCAGTAGCCTCGCCGCGGGAAGAGGTCGCAAGGGGGAATCCGTCGTGACCGACGCCCTGGTCGCCGTGGCGACGCTCGTGGTGATGGAGCCGGTGACCGCGTTGCTCCACCGCTTCGTGATGCACGGGTTCGGGATGGGCTGGCACCGGAGCCACCACGAGCCGCCCCGACGCGTGCTCGAGGCCAACGACCTCTTCCCGGTCGTGTTCGCGGCGGCGACGATCGTGGTGCTGGCGATCGGTGTATACGTGCCCGGCGCCCCGCAGCTCCTCGTGCCGATCGGCATCGGCGTCACCGCGTACGGCGCCGCCTACCTGCTCGTGCACGATGTGGTGATCCACCGCCGGCTGGCGTTCCTTCCCCTCCCCGACCGGATTCTGCGCCAGTGGCGCGAGGCCCACAACGTGCACCACCTGTTCGCGCAGGCCCCGTACGGGTTTCTCGCACCCGTCGTGCCGACCGAGCTCCGCCGTCGCGCCGCCGCCCGTGGCGTCGATTACACGACCCGGACGGTCACCGGCGACGCCCCGGGTTGACCGACAGCGCGACGACCAGCGCCTTCCG
>JBKPDN010000190.1:0-3987 GCA_046727875.1 Actinomycetota bacterium
AGCGAGGTCGGAGCGGGAGCCGCCGCCGCGCACGATGACGACGGCATCGAGCGCGGGCGCGAGGTGGGCGAGTCGCCGCAGCGCCCAGACGACCCGGCGGGGCGCGTTGGCGCCCTGCACGCGCACATCGCACACGCCGACCCGGAACGCGAACCCGCTGCGCTCGAGCTCGTCGAGGAAGTCGTGGTACGCGGCACTGGCCGCGCTGGTGACGAGGCCGATGCGAAGCGGCACCGGCGGCATGGTCTGCGCGGCGTTGGCGCGCAATAGCCCTTCGGCCTGGAGCGTCCGAAGCACGCGGTCACGGTTGGCGGCGAGCGCGCCGGCGGTGAACACCGGGTCGATGCCGGTCATGATCAGCTGCAGCCGCCCCGTCGGCGGGTAGACGTCGATGTGGCCCTTGACCCGCACCTCGACGTCGTCGGCGAGCTCGACGCCGGGCACCTTGCGCAGCTCGGCGTCCACCGTCATGAGGTGGGAGCGGAACAGCGCCACGTCGAGCGCGGCCTGCACGCGGTCCCGCCGCTCGTCCTTCTCGACAAGCTGGAAGTAGACGTGGCCGGCCTTCGACGACCGTTTCGACTGCACCTCGCCCCGCACCCAGACGTTCTCCGGGATCGACTCGCGGAGCGCGTCGCGGATCGCGGTGTTCAGCTCGGTGACCGAGAAGGTGGGATCCTCCATCTCGTTTGCCATTTACGCCGCCGCGTGGTGGCGTCGCGCCCACGTCGCCAGGGCGGCGAGACCGACCGCGCTCATCGCCGCCAGCTCGTCCGGCTGGAGCAACTGCTGGAGCTGGGGTCGAACCCTCGTGTGAAAATCCTCGGCCACGCCTGGCACCGTACCGTCGTACTCCGGGTGGCGTCCGCGGATGACGGGCGGCTCAGCCGAGTATCAGCGGTCCGTCAGCCGCTCGGTACGCTGCTGCCGTGACCCAGACGGAGACGCTCACGCCGACACAGGCGCCAGAGCGCGAGCGCACGGACGAAGGTGACCACGACCGCTTCGCCCACTACGCCAAGAAGGACGCCATCGCCCGGGCGTACGTGACCGGCGAGCCGATCGTCGCGCTGTGCGGGAAGAAGTGGGTGCCGAGCCGCGACCCGTCCCGCTTCCCGGTGTGCCCGACGTGCAAGGAGCTCAAAGAAGCCGGCTGGACGCTGCGCTGACGGGCGACGGCGTGACGGCTGACGCTCCGTCGGCACCATTAGCTTGGCCGCGGTGGCCTCGCGCAAGATCCCCACACGCGTCTGGGTCGGTCTCGTCGCGGTCGCGGTGATCGGTGCGACCGTGGCGACGGTGGCGATCAAGATGAGCGGAGGCCCGAGCAAACCGGTACTCGGGTGTCGTGTCGCCCTGGGCTCGACCACCTACACGCTCGGGTTCGAACAGGCCGCGCACGCGACGACGATCGCGGCGGTCGGCAAGCGCCTCGGGATACCGGATCACGGCGTCACCATCGCGCTGGCTGCCGCGCTGCAGGAGTCGGAGTTGCACAACCTGGACCACGGCGACCGGGATTCACGCGGCCTGTTCCAGCAGCGTCCTTCACAGGGCTGGGGGACCGCGAGCCAGGTGATGACGCCGAGCTACGCCGCCACCGCCTTCTACCAACATCTCGCGCGCATTCCCGGCTGGCAGTCGCTGCCCGTCACCACCGCCGCCCAACGCGTCCAACGGAGTGGCTCGCCGAGCGCCTACGCCAATTGGGAAAGCGAGGCTCGGGCGGTCGCGCAGGCGACGACCGGAGAGATTCCCGCCGGTCTGAGCTGTCGCGTCGACCTTGCTTCGACACCGAGGTCGACAGATTCCCTGCAGCAGACGATGGCGCAGGAGCTCGGCTCGCCGGGGCTCGGGACTCCGCTTGCCGCACCGCGCGGCTGGACCGTCGCCACGTGGCTCGTCGGCCACGCCTCGCAGTTCGGGATCACGTCGGTGAGCTTCGCAGGCCAGGTCTGGACGCCATCCGAGGGCCGTTGGTTCACGCAGTTGCCGGGCGACTCGCAGGTCCAGATCACCCGCGTGTAGACGACCCCGCCTCAGATCGCGGTTGTGTGGCGCGGCTCGTACAGCAGCACTTCGCAGTTGCCGGGCAGCACCATCGTCATCACGATGCCGAAGCCCTGGTTCTCGGGCTCGCCGCGGAACTCGATGCCCTTCGCCCGCAGGTCGGCGACGGTGGCGTCGAGGTCGTCGCACATCAGCGTGAGCTCGTGCGACGGCGTTTCGGCGGGATGCACCCCGAGCTCGGCGGGTGGCAGGGCGAAGATGAGCCACCCGTCGTGCGCGTCGACGGAGTCCCAGCCGAAGACGTCGCGCAGTACCGCCCGCAGCTGCTCCGGCTCGGAGGTGTAAAGCAATGCGTGTGTTCCGGTGATGGCCATGTGGTCCTCCTTGTCAGTCGGCGTCCTGGCGCTGGAGTCGCCGCCGGCGGCTACGCCTGCGCAGCGCGACCAGCACCGCGCCAACGACGAGCGCGGCGGCGCCGACCGCGATCGCCGGCACCAGGATGCCGCTTCCGCCGCGTCCGACCGTGATCCCCGGCGTCGGGTTCGGCTCGACGCCGCCAAGCTCCTGACGCAGGAACTGCATCGACGGCTCGATCACCGGTGGGATGAGGCGCGGGTCGTGACCCGCGTTCGGGACGATGAGCAGCTGGTTGGAAACGCCGGCGCGGTCGAGCGCGGCTGACATCCGCGTCGCCTGGTTGGTCGGCACGAGCATGTCCGAGTCGCCGTTGGCAATGAGCATGGGCGCGTCGCTCCGGTCGACGTGGGAGATCGGCGACGCCGCCACGATCGTCTGCTCCGGGCACGGACTGAACAGGCAGTCGAGGAACGCGCGTAAGTAGGGCTGCGAGTCGGGCCCGTATTCGTCGGGGTGGAGGTCCATGGGACCTGCCCACGACACCGCGGTCGCCACGCGGGAGCCGCGGTCGAGCGGGCCCGTCCCGCTCGTGGCGAGCATGGCGGCGAGGTGCCCCCCGGCCGAGCCGCCGATCGCGCCGATACGGGCGGGGTCGATCCCGAAGTCCGACGCGTGGTCGCGCACCCAGGCGACGCTGGCGCGGACGTCGTCCACGGCGGCGGGGAAGGGATGCTGGGGCGCGAGGCGGTAGTTCATCGCGAACGCCGCGAAGCCCTGCTGGGCGAGCATCTCGGCGATCGGCTCCGAAAACTCCTTGCTCCCGAGGATCCAGCCCCCGCCGTAGATCACCATCACGCCGGGACGGACGCCGTTGCCGACGGGAAGGTAGGCGTCGAGCTTGAGCTCCTCGCCGCCGACCATGCGGTACGTGAGGTCGTGCTCGACCTGGACGCCGCCCGCGCTCGGGGTCTTCGCGTTGCGACCCGCGGCCGCCGGCGCGCCCACCCCGACCGCGAGCGCGGCGAGCGCGACCGCGATCGCGACTCGCCGCATCGGTCCTCCCCGGGTTCTCCGCCTGCTGGAGAGGGCAGTCTTACCCGCCGGGGTCCGACCCACCCGTCAGGTGCGCGCGTTCCTGGGACGCTACCTCCGAGTGGCGCGGGGAACGGGACAGGTCTGCTCGGCAGGGACGCAGACGGTGACGCTCGTCGGGAAGTCCATCCCGCTTGCGATCGCAGTGGGCGTCTCCGGTTGGCCGTTCGCGAAGGTCACCTTCAGGACGCGGCCGCCCTTGGTGGTCGGGCCGCAGTCGGTGAGCCCGGGGCCGCAATGGAGATGGATGTCGACGAAGTACAGAGTGCCGTCGGGCGCGAACGCCAGGCCGAAGGGATTCCAACCGTTCGGATCCATGCCGATGTCGGCGATCGATTCGCCGTGGATCACGCCGCGGTCGGTGCGCTGAGCTCCTTGATCGTCGAACCAGGCGACGGCCGGGTCGCCGATCGTGCTGCCGATGGCCCAGCAGTTGCAGCTCGGATCGCGGGCGATGCCCAAGGGGAACGGCAACAGCGCCAAGCTGCCCTGGAAGAACACCGACGTCCGCAGCTTTCCGTCCGGGTA
>JBKPDN010000191.1:0-2789 GCA_046727875.1 Actinomycetota bacterium
ACGCGGACGCGATACCGAAGTCGCGTCGGGCGAGCAGTGGCAGGACGGTCCGTTCGGTGCCGACCATGGCGCCGACGAATGCGTTGACGACGACGAGGACGGTGAACTGCCGCCAATTCGCGGCGAGGCCGAGCCGCGGCCGCTCGCCGACGGCCGTGCCGCTCACTGCTGGATTGGGAATCCGGCGGCCTCCCAGGCGCTGATCCCGCCGACGAGGTTGACGGCCTTGATGCCCCGACGCTCGAGGAGGCTTGCTGCGGTCGCCGACCGCTCACCATGTCCACAGAACAGGACGGCTTCGTTGGCGACGGGCGTGCGTCCGGCGATGATGTCGCCGAGCTCCAGGTGCACCGCGTCGGGGATTCGTACCCCGTCGAGCTCGGCGGTTTGGCGGACGTCGACCAGCGTTGCGCCGTTCGCGATCCGACGGCGGGCTCCGGGCGCATCAGTCTCGTCTGCGCATTGGGTGGGGAGGTCGGCGGCGGTCCACGCGTCGACGCCGCCGTCGATCCAGCCGAGGACCCGGTCGTAGCCGACGCGCCGCGCCAGCCGCACGGCCTCGCAGCGGTCGGCGTCGTCGACGAGCAGAACGATCGGCGCGCCGAAGGGGATGACCCAGCCGAGCCAGGAGGCGAAAGCGGGTCGCAGCTCGATCGACACGGCTCCGCGTGGGTGGCGGCGCGCCCATGCGTGAATTGGGCGCGCGTCCACGAGCCAGGCACCCGCCGCCACGCGCGAGTGAGCCGCCTCGGGGTCGAGCGGCTGCGGCGGTTCGAGATCGTTGAGGAGCGCGGGGTGCCGGTTCACGTCGCGCAGGCGCAAGAAGTAGGGCGGGAAGCTCCCGAATCCGGCCCGCAGCGCGCGGACAAACGCGTCCTCGTCGTCGATACGCAGCAAGGTATTGGCGGCGCGTTCGTCGCCGATGGTGCCGGCGGGCGCCTCGCCGGGCGCGGCGGCGCAGAAGGATCCTGCGCCGTGGGTAGGCCAGAGGGCGGTGGACCCGGGAAGCCGGTTGAGTCGTTGCACGCTGCGGAACTGCTCTCGTGACCATCGGTCGCTGTCCGAGGCGTCGACGAGGTCGGTCCGGGCTGCGCCGCCACGGATGAGTGAACCGCCGCTGAATACCGCAGTTGGGATGCCGTCGACAATCACCAGGTACGACAGATGCTCCGGCGTATGGCCCGGCGTGCTCCATGCCTGCACGAGAACGTCACCGAATCGGAGTTCATCCCCGTCGCCAACCCCTTGGTGCCCGTACTCGAGGAATGCGTCGCGCGCCGCGTAGACGTCGGCGCCCGTCCGCTCGGCGAGCTCGCGGCTGCCGCTGACGAAGTCGGCGTGCAGATGCGTTTCCAGCCCGGCCACGATCCGAAGCCCGAGACGGTCGGCCAACTCGAGGTGGCCATCGATGTCGCGGCGCGGGTCCACCGAGGCTGCGAGCCGGTCGCCCACCTCGACGAGGTACGAGGTGTTGCCCAGCGCCTCGTCGGCCAGGGCGTGGACCCTTCCTGCGGAAGTCGCGGTCAAGCGGAAGTCTCCCGAAACCTTCAGGCTGCATTACGGGCAAGGAACGAGTAGCCGAAGACCTCGTAGGCCCGGGCCTTTTCCTCGCCCTCCGAACCACCGAACGTGTCGACGGGCTCGCCGATGCTGACGTCAACGAAGCCGATCTCGTCGAGCATCGCCGTCCAGCCTGCGCACGGCAGGCCACCGGCAATTCAGCCGGTCCAGAGGTCGATGTCGCGCAACGCGTCGGGCGGCACGGGTTTGCCGTTGGCGATGTCGGCGAACTGCAGGTACCCGCCGGGTCGAAGCACGCGGCGGATTTCCCGGAACGCGGCGCGTTTGTCGGGGCAGAGGTTGATCACCCCATTTGAGATGACGACGTCGGCCCAGCCGTCCTCGACCGGCATCGCCTCCAGGAGTCCCTTCCGAAACTCCACGTGCTGTACGCCGAGGATCTCGGCCGTGGCGGTCGACTTGTCGAGCATCTCGGGCGTCATGTCGACCCCAACCACGTAGCCGTTCGGACCGACCTGGCGGGCGGCGACGAACGAGTCGAAACCCGCGCCCGAACCGGCGTCCACGATTCGTTCACCCGGTTCGAGCGCGCGCAACTCGAACGGGTTCCCGACACCTGCAAACGACTCCACCGCCCGGTCGGGCAGCGAATCGACGACCGACATGTCGTACCCGAGACGGCGGGCTGCCACGCGCCCGGTGTGGAAGTGGTACTTCGCGTGTGGCGCCGTCGCCACGCCGCGGTACTTGCTCTGGACCTCTTCGCGGAGTTGCTCCGCGTCCACCGGCAATGCTTCGGTCACGACCCGTCACCTCCAGGTGCGGCGCCAACCATCACCGGCAGCCCCGCCCGTTTCCATTCCGGGAACCCATCCTCGAGGCGCCGTGCTTCGAGGCCTCGGCTCCGAAGCAACCGCACCGCGTCGTCTGCGTAGACGCAGTACGGCCCGCGGCAGTACGCCACAACGTCAGCGTGGCGGGGGAGCGCGTCCAGGCGTCGCTCGAGTTCGTCGATAGGCAGTGACCGGGCTCCTTCGACATGGCCGGCTTCGTACTCGACTGTCGGGCGCACGTCGATCACCGTCACCTCGCCACGACGGATGCGCTGAGCAAGCTCGTCGCGGGAGATGGGCTCCAATCCGTCGCGTCGGCCGAGGTAGGCCTGCGCGAGTCGGTCGACCTCCGCAACGTGTTCGGCGGCGACCTCGCGCATGACCGTCCAGAGCTGCAGGACGAGCTCACTCGCCAACGCATAGATGACGCGCGTC
>JBKPDN010000192.1:0-12645 GCA_046727875.1 Actinomycetota bacterium
CCGGAAGCGTGCGACAACACGCTGCTCGTCGCCGAACGCGCCAACGTCGAGATCGAGTTCGGCAAGCCCGAGCTCCCCGCGTTCCCGGTCCCGGCCGAGCACGACGAAGACTCGTACCTGCACGAGCTCACCCTCGAAGGAGCAAAGGACCGGTACGGCCCATCGCCGGCGCTGCACGTTCTCGAGCGGCTGGAGTTCGAGCTCGGTGTCATCAAGGACATGGGGTTCTCGGCGTACTTCCTCGTGGTGTGGGACCTCGTGCGCTACGCGCGCTCGCGGGGCATCCGGGTCGGCCCGGGGCGGGGGAGCGCGGCGGGATCCTGCGTCGCCTACTGCCTGCGGATCGTCGACATCGACCCCATCCGGTACGACCTGCTGTTCGAGCGCTTCCTGAACCCGGGCCGCAAGGAGATGCCCGACATCGACCTCGACTTC
Organism: Actinomycetota bacterium; assembly: GCA_046727875.1. Classification (GTDB taxonomy): domain Bacteria; phylum Actinomycetota; class Acidimicrobiia; order IMCC26256; family JACDBD01; genus JALZAA01. The sequence goes on from JBKPDN010000192.1 coordinate 436, forward strand.
GACGAGCGCTACCGCGGCGAGATCATCAAGTACGCAGCGCAGCGCTACGGCTGGGACCGCGTCGCGCAGATCGTGACGTTCTCGACGATCAAGGCGCGGGCCGCGGTGCGCGATGCCTCCCGCGTTCTCGGCTACCCGTGGGGAATGGGTGACAGGATCGCCAAGCTCATGCCCCCGCTGATCATGGGGCGCGATACACCGCTCCGCGCGTGTCTCGACAAGGTCACCGGGCACGAGGACGGCTACAAGATGGCGGCGGAGCTGCGCGCCCTCTACGACTCCGATCCCGACGCCAAGCGCGTGATCGAGGTCGCCCGCGGGCTCGAAGGGCTGCGGCGCCAGGACGGCATCCACGCCGCCGCCGTCGTGATCACGCGCGAGCCGCTGACCGACTATCTCCCGATCCAGCGCAAGCCCGAGCCGGGCGGCGACATCGAGAACGCCCCGATCGTCACCCAGTACGAGATGCACGGCGTCGAGGATCTCGGGCTGCTCAAGATCGACTTCCTGGGACTTCGCAACCTGTCGGTCATCGAACGCACCCTCGAGCTCGTCGAGGCTGCTCGCGGCGAGCGCGTCGACATCGACAACGTTCCGCTGGACGACGCGAAAACGTTCGAGATGCTGCAACGCGGCGATTCCGTCGGCGTGTTCCAGCTCGAGGGCGGCCCCCTGCGTGCGCTCATGCGGTCGCTCGCGCCGACCACGTTCGAGGACGTCATCGCACTTGTCGCGCTGTACCGACCGGGGCCGATGGCAGCGAACATGCACACCGACTACGCCGACCGCAAGAACGGCCGCAAGCCCGTGACCTACTACCACGAGGACCTGCGCGAGATCCTCGAGCCGACGTTCGGGCTTTGCATCTATCAAGAGGAACTGATGCGGATCTCGCAGGTGCTCGCCGGCTACTCGCTCGAGGAAGCCGACAACCTCCGCAAGGCGACGGGCAAGAAGATCCGCTCCCTCATTGCCAAGGAGCGGTCGAAGTTCGTCGACGGGTGCGTTGCCCAGGGCCATAGCCGCGAGTTCGGCGAGGAGATGTTCGACATCATCGAGCCGTTCGCGGACTACTCGTTCAACAAGTCCCACTCGGTCGGCTACGGATACGTCGCCTACCAGACCGCGTACCTGAAGGCGAACTACCCGGTCGAGTACCTCGCCGCGCTCCTCACGAGCGTCAAGGCCAACAAGGACCAGACCGCCGTGTACCTCAACGAGTGCCGGCAGCTCGGGATCCCGGTGCTCGTGCCCGACGTCAACGAGTCCGAGAGCGACTTCGCCGTGCGCGACGGGTCGGTCCGGTTCGGGATGTCGGCGGTGCGCAACGTCGGCGAGGGGCTCGTGGTGCACATCGTCGCCGCGCGCGAGGAGGGCGGCCCGTACAGCAGCTTCTTCGACTACTGCGAGCGCGTCGACCCGCAGGCCCTCAACAAGCGCACGATCGAGTCGCTCATCAAGGCGGGCGGGTTCGACTCACTCGGGCACCCGCGGAAGGGACTCCTCCACGTCTACGAGCAGATCGTCGACAACACGCTGGCGCGCCGTCGCGAACGGGACGCCGGGATCATGAGCCTGTTCGGCGGCAACGAGGAGGCCGGCGACGTGACCGACGGCTTCGACGAGCGCGTGACGATCCCCGACGTCGACTTCGACAAGCGGGCCCGGCTCGCCCATGAGAAGGAGATGCTCGGCCTGTACGTCAGCGAGCACCCGCTGATGGGAGCCGAGAGGGGCCTGCGCCGCCACATCGAATGCACCCTCACCGAGCTCAAGGAGCTTCGCGAGGGCGAGATGCGCGTCGTCGGTGGCGTCGTCACCGCGCTGTCGCGCCGGTACACGAAGCGCGGCGACCTCATGGCGACTTTTGTCCTCGAGGATCTCGGCGCCGCGCTCGAGGTGATGGTGTTCCCGAAGACGATGACCTCGTACGGGCACGTCCTCGAAGAGGACGCCATCGTGTGCGTGAAGGGACGCCTCGACCTGCGCGACGACGATCCGAAGATCATCGCCATGGAGGTCACCCAGCCCGAGCTCGTCCTCGACGGTGGACCGCCGGTACGGGTCCGGGTCAAGCGGGCGGCGCTCACCAACGACAAGGTCGAGGGGCTGAAGGAGGTCCTGCGGGCCCACCCGGGTGACGCACCGGTCTACGTCCACCTCGAGGGCCCGACCCGGACGACCGTGCTCCAGCTCGCCGACGACTTCCTCGTCGACTCGAGCAACGGCCTCTACGCCGACCTGCGCGTCCTCCTCGGCGCCGACTGCATCGCCTGACGCCGGGCGGCGCGTCCGCCGCTGTCCGTCAGCCCCGGGAGAACCGGGTCACGGCTCGGGCGTGTTCGAGCTGCGGCCGACCCACTTGCCAATCTGGTAGGCGAGGAACGCCACGATGACGTAGCCCGCGAACGCGAGCGCGAGGCGCAGCGTGGCGAAGAGCAGGCCGATCGCCAGCCACACTGCGATTGCCGCCACGATGACCAACCCGACTTTGAACCACAACGGGACCCCGGGAGGCGCGCTCTCGTAGTCGGATGCCATCGTCAACCCGCCTTCTGGATGACCTGCTCGGAGAAGCGGCCGAGCTGTTCCCGCAATGTGTCGAGATCGAAGCCGAGCGGAGGGAGCGCGACACGATCAACGCCGAGGTCCGCGAAGCGGCGGACGCCGTCGAGATCCATCACGCCACCCGCGGTCACCTCGATCGCGTCGGGGTCACGGCCGGCGTCCTTGGCGGCGGCGCGCATCGTGTCGAGCAACGGGACCAGGTCGTCGTCGGTCGAGCGCCCCGGGATGAAACCGTCGCCGAGACGACCGGCGCGGCGCGCCGCCGCGGGAGTGTGACCGCCGACGTGGATCGGGATCGCAGGTTGCACGGGCTTCGGAAAGCACTTCGCACGCTGGAAGCTCGCGTAGCGCCCGTCGAAGCTCGGCTCCTCGTCGCGCCACAACGCTCGCAGCGCCTCGATGTACTCGTCGGTGCGGGCGCCGCGGCCTTCGAAGGGGATGCCGAGCGCCTCGAACTCTTCGCGCAGCCACCCCACCCCGACGCCGAGCTCGACGCGGCCGCTCGACAGCACGTCGAGCGTCGCGAGCTCCTTGGCGAGAATCACCGGGTTGCGTTGCGGCAGGATCAGGATGCCGGTCGCGAGGCGCAGCGTCGTCGTGGCGGCACCGACCCACGTGAGCCAGATCAGCGGATCGGGGATCGGGCTCTCCTCGGGCCCGGGCATGCGACCGGACGGTGAGTACGGGTACTGCGACTCGTACCCGGCCGGGACAACGACGTGCTCGACAGTCCACATCGATTCAATGCCGTGCTCTTCGGCGATGCGCCCGAACGCCGCCGCCATGTCCGGCTGCACGTACGGCCCGACGTTGGCGAACAAGATCCCGAACTTCATGCATGCCCCCGGTCGTCGCTCAGCCGTTGCTCGAGGTCGCCGCCGCGCAGCCTAGGCGGACTGTCCGAGCCGGCTCGGCCGCTGTGTCAGGCTCTCGTGCATGAACATCGGTGTGATGGGAGCGACCGGCCCCGCGGGCGGGGGCTTGTCGGCGCGCCTCGCCAGCATCGGATTCGAGGTGGTCACCGGCTCGCGAGACCCCGCTCGAGCCGAGGCGGCGGTGACGAAGCTGCGCGAGCAGTGGGGCGATCGGGTCAGCGGACTCAAGGCGGGCGGCAACGCGGACGCCGCCGCTGCCGACTTGGTCGTCGTCGCCACGCAGTGGGAAGCCGCAGTCCCGACCGCCGCGCAACACGCAGGCGCACTGGCCGGGAAGGTCGTCGTTGCGATGGCCAACGGCCTGACGAAGCACGGCCGGGAGTTCCATCCGGTGCTGCCGGACGAGGGATCGATCTCGTCGGCGATGCAGGCGGCGGTGCCCGACGCCCGCGTTGCGGCCGCGCTCCAGCACATCCCGGCCGCCGCGTTCGGCGATCTCGATCACCCGATCGACAGCGACGTGATCGTGTGTGCCGACGACGATGCCGCCCGCACGGCCGTCCTCGAGCTCGTGGCCGAGATCCCGAACCTGCGCGGCTTCGACGCAGGGTCGCTCGCGAACGCGGTCGGGATCGAGGCGTTCGCGGCCGTGCTGCTCACGATCAACCTGCGGCACCGGGGCAAGGCGAGCCTGCGGCTGGTCGGCGTGGACCCGGCCGAGTCGGGACGGTCGGGCTCGGAGGGCTCGTGACCCTGCGAATCCACGACACCGCCCAGCGCGCCCTCGTCCCGTTCGAGCCAGGGCACGTCGTGCGCATGTACGTGTGTGGGATCACGCCGTACGACTCGACCCACCTCGGCCATGCCGCCACGTACATGACGTACGACCTGCTCACGCGGCGGCTCGAGGACCTCGGCCACGAAGTGCGCATGGTGCGCAACGTCACCGACGTCGACGACTCGATCCTCCCCAGGGCGCGTGAGCTGGGCATCGACTACCTCGAGCTTGCCGACGCCGAGCTCGCGCGCTTCCAGGCCGACATGGACGCCCTCGGCATGCGACCTCCTGCGGCGGAGCCGCGGGCCACCGAGTCCATCGGCGGCATGATCGACATGGTGACCCAGCTGCTCGACGCCGGGCATGCCTATCTCACCCACGGCACCGCGTACTTCGACGTCTCGACGTTCCCTCGGTACGGGCAGCTGTCGCATTACTCCGAGGAACAGATGGTCCGGCTGGCGCGCGCCCGGGGCGGAAACCCCGACGATCCGCACCGTCGCGCGCCGCTCGACTTCATCCTCTGGCAGCCTTCGGAACCGGGGGAGCCGGCGTGGCGGGCGCCGTTCGGCGTCGGCCGGCCGGGCTGGCACCTCGAGTGCTCGGTGATGTCGATGGCGGTGCTCGGCCCGACGCTCGACCTGCACGGCGGCGGCACCGACCTCATCTTCCCGCATCACGAGTCCGAGGTCGCCCAAAGCGAGAGCGTCACGGGGCAGCCGTTCTCGCGCTCCTGGATGCACTCGGCGATGGTCATGTACGAAGGCGAGAAGATGTCGAAGTCGCTGGGCAACCTCGTGTTCGTGAGCGACCTGTTGAAGATCGCCGACCCGCGCGCCATCCGTCTCGCGCTGATGCGTCATCACTACCGCGCCGGGTTCGAATGGCACGACACGGACCTCGACGAGGGCAACGCCCTCCTGCACCGCCTGGTCGCGGCGGCGGAGCGCCCCGACGGCGCGGACCCGCGCCCGTTCGCCGAGCGTGTGCGCAGCGCGCTCGACGACGACCTCGACGCGCCGCGGGCGTTGGAAGCGCTCGACGACCTCGCCAGTGCGATCCTGTCCGGTGGCTCCGACCCCGACGCGCCCGTGGTTCTGCGGGAGCTGGGCAACCTGCTCGGCGTCGACCTCACCCTGCCGGTCGAGCACCGATAGCCGTCACGAACCCTTGTAGTTGAGGATCTCGCGCATCGTGTGCTCCGGCGCGACGAGGTCGGCCTGATCGGCCATGACCTGCGCGAGATCCTTGTACGCATCCGGGATCTCATCGAGGAGCGCGCCGGCGCGGTCCCGGTTCCACGCTGTGCCCTTCATCTGGGCATGCAGTTGCTCGACGGTGAAGCGCTTCTTCGCCTGGCGGCGGCTGTGTCGCCGACCGGCACCGTGGGCGCACGACTCGTAGCTCGCGGGGTTCCCGAGGCCGCGCACGATATGGATGTCGTTTCCCATCGACCCGGGGACGACACCGCGATCGTCGTTGCGGGCGCGAATCGCTCCCTTCCGCGTGATCCAGAGCTCACGGCCGCCGTGAGATTCGCGAACGGAGTAGTTGTGGTGACAGTTGATGCGCTGGACTTCCGCGCCGTTGCCGATGAACGAGAAGAGCTCGTCGAGCACGACGTCCATCATCTGCTCGCGGTTCGAGTGCGCGTAGTCCTGGGCCCAGAGCATGTCGGCGACGTAGGCATCGAACTCGTCTGTGCCCTCGGAGAAGTACGCGAGGTCGCGGTCTTCGAGCTCCAGGCCGGACCTTTGCGCGAGCTTCCTCGCCGTGCCGATATGCGCGCTGGCGAGCTCGTTGCCGATGCCGCGGCTGCCGGAGTGCACGACTGTCCATACCCGATCGCGCTCGTCGAGGGCTGCAGCAACAAAGTGGTTTCCACTTCCGAGCGTGCCGAACTGCGTGACCGTGCGCTCGGTCTGTTTCGGCGTGAAGTTGCTCGCAGGGGGATGGTCCGCAAACCATGCGCGTCCCGCGGCGGCGTGTCCACGGTGGCCCTTGCCCACGCCGGCCGGGATGGCGCGCTCGATCCTCGCCACAAGCGGGTTGAGGTCATCGGGGAGGTCGGAGCGCGTGAGGTCGGTCTCCACCGCGACCATGCCGCACCCGATGTCGACACCCACGGCGGCGGGGATGATGGCATCCCGCGTCGGGATCACGGAGCCGACCGTCGCGCCGATCCCGAGGTGCGCGTCGGGCATGAGCGCGACGTGACCCTCGACGATGGGCAAGCGGGCGGTGCGGCGCGCCTGCGCGAGCGTCTGCTCGTCCAGCTCCGACGCCCACGACAGCAGGTTCGGCGCGATCTCGGTCGGCGGCACGACCCCATTGTCGCGTCGCCCCAAAAATCGAGGAACGAAAAAGGGCTGCTGGTATCGTCGCCAGGGAGATGAGCCCCGCCGACGCGGTCAAGATCACGCTGCCTGACGGCTCGCGACGCGAGTACAGCCGGGGGGTCACGCCGGCGGAGGTTGCGGCGTCGGTCGGGAAACGCCTCGCGAAGGACGCGATCGCCGCCAAGATCGACGGCGCGTGGGTCGATCTCGACCGCCCGATCGAGCACGACGCGGCGGTGACGATCGTGACCCCCGATACCCCGGACGGTCGCGAGGTGATCCGCCACTCGACCGCGCACGTCATGGCGCAGGCGGTCACCGATCTGTTCCCGGGCGCGCGATACGCGATCGGGCCCGCGATCGCGGACGGCTTCTACTACGACTTCGACCTCCCCGAAGGCCGCCACTTCTCCGAGGACGACCTGGGCCGCATCGAGACCCGGATGCGCGAGATCGTCGCCGCTGATGAGCCGTTCGTTCGCGAGGAGGTCGACCGCGACGAGGGGCTGCGCCTCTTCGCCGACCAGCCCTACAAGGTCGAGATCATCGAGCGCGTCGACCCCGATGACGCCTCGGAGGTCGGGGAGGGCGCGGTGATCTCGGTCTACCGCAACCCGCGCGACGGCAACGGCGCGTTCGTCGACCTGTGCCGCGGCCCGCACGTTCCGTCCACCAAGCGGCTCGGCGCGTTCAAGCTGATGCGGGTCGCAGGCGCGTACTGGCGGGGCGACGAGAAGCGTCCGATGCTCCAGCGCATCTACGGAACGGCGTGGGAGTCCCAGGCCGCGCTCGACGCCCACCTGCGCCAACTCGAGGAGGCGGAGCGCCGCGACCATCGCAAGCTCGGCGTCGAGCTCGACCTGTTCTCGTTCCCACCCGAGATCGGCTCGGGGCTGGCCGGCTTCCATCCCAAGGGCGGGACGGTGCGCCGCGTGATGGAGGACTACTCGCGCGCACGTCACGAGCAGGCCGGGTACGACTTCGTGACCTCACCGCACATCGCGAAGGAGGACCTGTTCAACACCTCGGGTCATCTGGAGTGGTTCGCAGAGGGCATGTTCCCCCCGATGGAGCTCGACGAGGGCACCCGGTACTACCTGAAGCCGATGAACTGCCCGTTCCACATCCTCATCTACCAGAGTCAGCTGCGCTCGTACCGCGACCTGCCACTGCGGCTGTTCGAGTTCGGCTCCGTGTACCGCTACGAGCGCTCCGGCGTGGTCCACGGGCTCACCCGGGTGCGGGGGATGACGCAGGACGACGCGCACATCTTCTGCACGAAGGAGCAGCTCTCCGGCGAGCTCGAGTCGACCCTGCGGTTCGTCCTCGATCTCCTGAGCGACTTCGGGCTCACCGACTTCTACCTCGAGCTGTCGACGAAACCTGAGGGGAAGGCGATCGGGAGCGACGAGGACTGGGACGAGGGCATCGAGATCCTCCGGCAGGCGGCGGCGGCGATGGAACTCGAGGTCGTGCTCGACGAAGGGGGCGGGGCGTTCTACGGGCCGAAGATCTCGGTGCAGACGCGTGACGCGATCGGTCGGACATGGCAGATATCGACGATCCAGGCCGATTTCCAAGAGCCGCAGCGCTTCGACCTGCATTACGTCGGCGCCGACAACGAGCGCCACCGGCCGATCATGATCCATCGCGCGCTGTTCGGCTCGATCGAGCGCTTCTTCGCGATCCTGCTCGAGCACTACGCCGGCGCGTTCCCCGTCTGGCTCGCGCCGGTGCAGGTGACGGTGCTCCCCGTCGCCGACCGTCACGACGCGTACGCGTTCCGTCTCGCGGATCGGTTGCGGGGCGAGGGATACCGGGCCGAGCTGGTCGACGCCACCACCGACTCCCTCGGCGCCCGCGTCCGGCGGGCCAAGCTCGAGAAGGTGCCGTACGTCCTCGTGGTCGGGGACGAGGACGCCGACGCCGGGACCGTTGGCGTGAACCAGCGGGGGAGCGACGATCCCGAACGCGGCGTCCGCGTCGACGACTTCGTCGACCGGCTCGCGGCCGAGGTCGCCGAGCGCAGATGAGCCTCGAGCGACTGTGGGCCGGCTGGCGGGCGGCGTACGTGGCCAGCGCAGCGATGACCCCATCGACGGGCCCGGACGACTGCCTGTTCTGCGCCCTCGCGGCCGCGCCCGACGGCGAGTCGCTGGTCGCGGCGCGCGACGACCTCGCGTTCGCGGTGATGAACGCCTTCCCGTATACGTCCGGACATCTGATGATCGCTCCGCTGCGCCACGAGGCCGAGCTGGAGGACCTCAAGCCCGACGAGGCGACGGCAGTCATGACGCTGACGCAACAGGCGGTCGCCGCGCTCAAGTCCGCGTACACGCCCGACGGAATCAACGTCGGGATCAATCTCGGACGCCCCGCCGGCGCGGGCGTCCCCGGGCACGTCCACCTGCACGCGCTGCCGCGCTGGAACGGCGACACCAACTTCATGACCACCGTCGCCGAGACGCGCGTGCTCCCCGAGGACCTGCGCACGAGCTGGGAGAAGGTGCGCTCGGCGTGGCCGCGAACGTGAGTACCTTCGGCTTCGCATGAGCGACGAGCATCGGGACGAGCTGCCGGAGGACCTCGACGCCACCGCGTACGTCGGCCCCTATGTCTTCCCGAACATCACCCGGCGCCGCATCCCCGGCACCATGTACGCCGCGCTCGCGGTGCTGTGCCTCGGCGGGTGGGTCGTGAGCACCAACGTCGGGCTGCTCGTGGCCGCGGTGCTCCTTGCCGCCATCGCCGCGTACCACTTCGCCACGGCATGGAACCTCGAGTTCGATCAGACCCAGGCGCTCGTCGTCGCGACGCGCACCGTCGGCTTCCCCGTCGGCCATTCCTCGGCGCAGCTCGCGTGGCGCGGGCTGCGCAGCCGTCCCGTGTGGCGCATCCTCTTGTACTCCGCCGATGATCCGCCGACGATGCGGGGGCTCGTCGAGCTCGACGCCGTCGACGGCCACGTGATGGGGGAGTACACCGAGCCGAACCCCGAAGACTGGTCGGCCTATGGGTTGGGAGACGACGCCGCCCGAGACTGAGCTCGGACGCGCGCGGCCCGGTGCCTCAGCCGGCCCGGGCCGGCTCCTTCTGGACGGTGATCCGGTCGACCAGGTGCGACGGCACCGGGTCGTAATGCGAGTGTGTGATCTCGAAGCGGCCCCGCCCGGCGGTGATCGACCGCAGGTCGATCGCGTAGCGCAGCACCTCCGACGTCGGCACCTGGGCGACGATCTCCATCTCTCCGTGACCCACCGCGCCCGAGCCCTGGATCCGCCCTCGCTTCGAGTTGAGGTCGCCCATCAGGTCGCCCTGGGACTGCTCGGGCGCCGTCACGACCAGCTCGCTGATCGGCTCGAGCAGGATCGGGTTGGCCTTCGCCATGGCCTCCTTGAAGCCGATTGACCCGGCCATCTTGAAGCTCATCTCCGACGAGTCCACCGAGTGGTATTTCCCGTCGTAACAGGTGACTCGCACGTCGACGACGGGGTAGCCGAAGACGCCGCCGTTCTCCATCGCCTCGACGATGCCCTTCTCGACCGCGGGGATGAACTGGCGTGGGATCGCGCCGCCGACGATCTCGTCGGCGAACTCGAACCCCTCGCCACGCCCCCGGGGCTCCACGCGGATGAACGCGACACCGAACTGGCCGTGACCGCCAGTCTGCTTCTTGTACTTCCCTTCAGCCTCGGCCGTGCCCGTGATCGTCTCGCGGTACGCGACCTTGACGTCCTCGGTCTCGACCTCGACGCCGAGCTTGCGGTGCAGGCGCTCCAAGGCGATCGAGAGGTGCGTCTCGCCGACGCCCCACAGCAGCGTCTGCTTGGTCTCGGGATTGCGCTCGAGCCGCAGCGCCGGGTCCTCGTCGAGGAGGCGGTGGAGCGCGTTGGCGAGCTTGTCGGCGTCGGACTTCGACTTGGGCTTGATCGCGATGGGCAGCACCGGCTGCGGCGGCTCGAACGGCTCGACCTCGACGTCGGCGCCGCGCGCGCCGAGCACGTCCCCGGTGGACGTGTCGGCGAGCTTCGCGACCGCGGCGATGTCGCCGGTCGGTACCTCAGCCGTCGGCTCTTGCTCCTTGCCCCGCATCACCGAGAGCTGGTGGAGACGCTCCTCCGAGACGGTGCGGTTGTTCACGAGCGACGCGTCAGTCTTGATCGTCCCCTGGAGCACCTTGAAGAGGTTCACCCGTCCCACGTAGGGGTCGACGATCGTCTTGAACACGAACGCCACCGGCGGGGCGGAGGTCTGCCCGTCGTCGGCCGCCGGGGCCGGGCCCTCGCGGACGATGAACGACGCGAGCCGGTCGACACCGATGAGCTTCGTCGCGCTGCCACACAGCACCGGGAACACGCTCGCCTCGGCGATGCCCTTGGCGAGCGCCTGCTCGAGCTCCTTCACCTGGATCGACTCGTCGGCGAGATACCGCTCCATGAGGTCGTCGTCGGCCACGACGATGCCTTCGACGAGCGCGTCGTGGACCGTGTGCTCCTCGCCTTCCATGTCGTCCGGCACGGATCCCTCGGAACCGTTGCCCGATGAGCCGTCGTACGTCACCGCGGTGTCCGTGAGCAGGTCGACGACGCCGCGGAACGAAGTCTCCTCGCCGATCGGGAGCTCGAGCGGCGCGATGCCGGCGCCGAAGGTGCTCTTCAGCGCGTCGAGCGTGCGCGGGAACGACGCCCGCTCGCGGTCGAGCTTGTTCACGAACACGGCCCGGGGGACCTTCGCCCGCTCCGCGATCCGCCACGCCATCTCGGTCTGTACCTCGATGCCCTCGACGGCGGACACCACGAAGACAGCGAGGTCGGCGACACGCAGCGCGGCGGCGACGTCGCCGACGAAGTCGGCGTACCCCGGGGTGTCGAGCACGTTCACCTTGTGGCCGTCGTGCTCGAAGGGAGCGAGCGCCATCGAGACCGAGATCCCGCGGCGCTCCTCCTCGGGGTCGAAATCGCAGACCGTGTTGCCGTCCTCGACCCTTCCCAGGCGCGCGATCGCGCCGGTGACGAAGAGGAGTGCTTCGGCGAGGCTGGTCTTGCCCGAGTCCCCGTGGCCGACCAGCGCCACGTTGCGAGTCTTCGCCGACGGATAGACCTTCAAAGTCGGTTCCCCCTGATCGCGATTTTCGCCGCAGCCCGACTGGCCCCGCTCGCGGAGTCTACGACCGGGGTCCCAGGAGCCGTCAGGGCGCGGCGCCGGCTTTGCCGACCGACGGCCGCGGCGGGCTCGGCCGATCGCCGGAGCTCGCGACGGCGCCAAGAAAGCCGGTGGTACCCTCGAGTGGTCGCGGTCGCGAGCGGGAAGGACCCAGATGCTCGACGGACGCTGGCGCGCCAATGTCGAGCGCGGTCTCGAGCCAGTTGGCAAGGGCCTGCAGCGTGCCGGGATCAACCCCGACGTCCTCACGGTGATCGGCCTGGTCTTCGCGGTCGGCACGGCGCTCCTCATCGCCAGCGGTCACCTGGTGCTCGCCGTCTTCGGTGTGATCGCCACCGGGGTGCCGGACATCCTCGACGGGACGGTCGCCCGTCACTCGGGACGAGCCGGTCCGCGCGGCGCGTTCTTCGACTCCGTCGCCGATCGTGTAGCCGACGCGGTGCTGTTCGGCGGCGTCGCGTGGTTCCTCGCCGGTGAGGGGACCTAC
>JBKPDN010000193.1:0-5837 GCA_046727875.1 Actinomycetota bacterium
TCGCGCAGCTCGGGCCACCGCTCGATATCTAACATTTCTCCCCTGTCGCCGTCGCAAGCTCCGGCTTTGCGGCGCCGGTCGGCCAAGCCGCCGTCACCGCGTCCACTGTATTTCCGTCTCCTGCGCGTCGCCCACGTCCGTGACGTGGCCGAACGGATAGATTCCGCCGCGGCGACCACCGGAGGAGGATGAATGCGCCTGCGCATCTTCACGGAGCCGCAACAAGGCGCGACCTACGACGATCTGCTGACCGTCGCCCGCACCGCGGAGGAGCTCGGCTTCGACGGGTTCTTCCGCTCCGACCATTACCTCCGGATGGGCGAGGGCGACGCCGGCCCCGGCCCGACCGACGCGTGGATCACGCTCGGCGGCCTCGCGCGTGAGACGTCCCGGCTGCGGCTCGGGACGCTGGTGACCGCGGGTACGTTCCGCCTCCCGGGACCGCTGGCGATCGCGGTCGCGCAGGTCGACGCCATGAGCAACGGGCGGGTCGAGCTCGGGATCGGCGCCGGCTGGTTCGAGGACGAGCACCGCGCCCACGGAATCCCGTTCCCGCCCACACGCGAGCGCTTCGAGCGCCTCGAGGAGCAGCTCGCGATCATCACCGGGATGTGGACGACTCCGGTCGGCCAGCGGTTCTCGTACGCGGGACGCCACTACCAGCTCACCGACTCGCCGGCGTTGCCCAAGCCCGTCCAGCAGCCGCACCCGCCGATCATCATCGGCGGCTACGGGACCAAGCGGACCCCCGCGCTCGCGGCGAAATACGCACAGGAGTTCAACCTGCCGTTCGCGCCCGTCGACGTGTACCGCGAGTACGTCGCGCGGGTGAAGCATGCGTGCACCGACGCGGGACGCGACCCCAGCTCGCTGCGCACGACCGCCGCGCTCGTCCTGTGCTGCGGGAGCGACGAAACCGAGTTCCGCCGCCGCGCCAAAGCGATCGGTCGGGAGCCCGACGAACTGCGCGAGAACGGCGCGGCAGATCTCCCCCACGAGGTCGTCGAGAAGCTCCGCGCGTTCGCGGAGGCGGGGGCCGAGGCCGGCTACCTCCAGGTGCTCGACGTGTCGGACCTCGACCACCTGCGGCTGGTCGCGGCCGAGGTCATGCCGAAGGTCGTCGCGGCGTGAGCGCGCGGCAATGAACTTCGGCGTCCACGCCGGGCTGCAGAACACGTCCACCGACGAGCTGCGTGCGCTGTGGCGCACGATCGAAGGGCACGGCTTCGACTGGATCTCGGTCTGGGATCACTTCTACGCCGCCGACGCCACCGGTGGCGCGGTCTGCCTCGAGGCCGTGGCGACGCACGCCGCCCTGGCGCTCGAGACGAGCCACGTGCGTTGCGGCAGCCTCGTGTACTCGGTCGGGTACCGGCACCCCGCCGTGCTCGCGAACGCGATGGCGACGCTGGACCACCTCGCGGGCGGCCGCATCGTGCTCGGCCTCGGCGGGGGTTGGCACCAGGGTGAGTACGACGCCTACGGGATCCCGTTCCCGCCGGTCCCGGTCCGCCTGCGCATGCTCGACGAGGCGATCCAGTGCATCCGCGCCCTGCTGACCCAGGACGTCACCGACTTCGACGGCGAGTTCTTCCAGCTGCGCGACGCCCGGTCCGAGCCCAAGCCGGTGCAGGAGCGGCTGCCGTTGTGGGTCGGGGGCGCGGGCGAGAAACTCACGCTGCGGACGGCCGCCCGCCATGCCGACGGGTGGAACGTGCCGTTCATCGCGCCCGACACGTACCGCCACAAGGTCGAGGTGCTGCACGGTCACTGCGCGGATGCCGGGCGCGACCCGCAAACGATCACGAAGTCCGTGAACCTCGGCCTGGCGTGGCGGCAGGGCGATCTCGAGGCGCAGTTCGGCAACATCGCCGAGTTCGTCAAGCCGGGCGTGCTCATGGGCAGCGTGCAGCAGGTCGTCGACCGGATCGGCGAGTACACCGACGCCGGCGCCGAGTGGGTGATCCTGGCCATGCGGGCGCCCTTCGACGTCGACGGGCTTGACCGGTTCGCGGCCGAGGTGCTCCCCGCCTTCCGCTGACGTGGACGCTCGGTCCTCCGTCATCGTCGCCGTGCTCGGCGCCATGGGGCTGCGCTGTTTCCGCGCCCCGGGGCGCGTGAACCTGATCGGCGACCACACCGACTACCACGACGGCTTCGTGCTCCCGCTCGCAGTCGATCGCGACTGCATGGTCGCAGCTCGAGCGCGCGCCGACGGCCGGGTCACGGCGCGATCCCTCGAGCTGCCGGGCGTGGTCGACGTCGCCGCCGACGGCAGCGACGACCCCGCCGCGGTGGAGCCGGTGTGGGGGCGGTACGTCGCCGGCGTCGTGCGGGCGCTGGTCGACGCCGGTCGAGCTCCGGCGGGCGTCGACGCCGTCCTGTCGTCGAGCGTGCCGACGGGCTCGGGGCTCTCGTCGAGCGCGGCGCTCGAGGTGGCCGTCGCGCTGGCCCTCGGCGGGTCGACGCTCACCGCGCCCGACCTCGCGCTCGTGTGCCAGCACGCCGAGCACCTCGCGACCGGCGTCCCGAGCGGCGTGATGGACCAGCTCGTCTCGTTGTTGGGACGCGCCGACCACGCACTGCTCATCGACTGCCGAACGATGGTCGCCGACCCGATCCCGCTGCCCGACGGGTACGCCGTGCTCGTGGTGCACTCGGGAATGCCGCGCACTCTGGTCGGGAGCGCGTACGCGGAGCGACGCGCCACGGGCGACGCCATCGCAACCCGGCTGGGCGTGCGGGCGCTGCGGGACGCGTCGCTCGACCAGGTCCGCGACGAGCCGATCGCGCGTCACGTGGTCACGGAGAATCAGCGGGTGCTCGAGTTCGCCGATGCGCTCCGCGCCGGAGACGCCACCCGCCTCGGTGTGCTGCTGCTCGCGAGCCACGCGAGCTTGCGCGACGACTACGAAGTGTCGACCCCCGAGCTCGACCTCGCCGTCGACCTACTCGTCGAGCACGGCGCGATCGGCGCCCGCATGACGGGCGCCGGGTTCGGCGGGTGTGTCGTCGCGCTCGCCGACCGCGTGCATGTTCGCGACATCGCCGCGAAGACCCTCGCCCGCTATCGCGCCGAGACCGGCCTCAACGCCGCCGCGTTCGTGGTCCGGGCCGTCGACGGCGCCGGGCCTCTCACAGCACCGGCCGACACGTGACGATGCGCCTCTCGCCCGCCGACCGCCTGCGCCCGGGACCGGCACCGGTGACGCCGCACTCGGACTTCGAGCCCGTCGCGACGGCGCACCCGCTGCCGTGGTCGGAGGTCACGCCGGGTGAGCCGGCGGAGGGCAGTGGCCGCATCCAGGTCGCGCTCTCGGGTCGGTGGGAGCGCTGGGCCGACGTCGACGGCGATCCGTCGTTCCCAGCGCCGGGAACGCGCGCCGCGGCAGGACCGCCGGCCGACCCAACGTGGCGCAAGCTGACCGTCCCCGAGAACTTCGGCTACGACGAAGAGCTCTCGCGCCAGTTCGCTCCGGTGTGGTACCGGCGCACCTTCACCGACCCACGCCACGGTGGTCTCCCCGACTCGCCGCAACGCGTGCGGCTGCGGTTCGGCGCCGTCGACTACCTCGCCGACGTGTGGCTCAACGGCGAGCACCTCGGTCACCACGAGGGGTACTTCGCGCCGTTCGGCTTCGACGTCACCGACCGGCTCGAGAAGAACAACACCGTGATCCTCGCGGTGCAGGACCCGCTCGAGCCTCTGGACCCCTCGGCGCTGTTCTTCGACCAGTACAAGCGCGTGATCAAGGGCACGCTCAAGTACCACGACAGCCGCCCCGGCGGCCTGCCCGGCCGCATGGTGGGCCCGCTCGTCGCCGGCGACGACCCGTGGGTATGGACGCCGGAGTGGGGCCAGTCGATGACGACAGGCGGGATCGTCGGGCCGGTCACGCTCGAACGGACGGGTGACGTGTCCCTCGACGCGCTCTTCGTGACGCCGCTCGACGCGCGCACCGCGCAGGTCGCGGCGGTGATCTCGAACCATGTTGCCGAGCAGTTGACGGTCCGGCTGAAGCTCGCGGTGGGCGACGATCGCAGCGAGGTCGAGGTGAACGTGTCCCCCGGGCCGGGGCGCGTCGACGTGACGGTCGAGCTCGCCGGTCTCGAGCCGTGGGAACCGGCGGGCCCGACGCCGGGCCGGCCGGCCGTGCACGAGCTCAGTGCGGCCCTGGCGGCGCCGGACGGGCGGGCCCTCGACCGGCGCCGCGCCCGCTTCGGGCTGCGCACGGCGCGGGTCGCGGTGGACGACGCGGGACACGCCCGTCACCTCGAGGTGAACGGCCGTCCCGTGTTCGTGAAGGCCGTGAACTACATCCCCTGGCAGCACTTCGCCGAGGTGGGGAGGAGCTTCTACGACCGCGACATGCGCATGCTCGTCGACGCGCACGGCAACTCGGTCGGTGTGCACGCGCACCTGCAGTCCCCCCACTGCTACGACGCCGCCGACGACGCCGGCGTCCTCGTCTTCCAGGACTTCGCGTTGCAGTGGTGCTACGACTCGGGCGCCGAGACGAACCCCGGCTTCGTCGACGCCGCCCGTCGTCAGATCGCGGAGATGGCGTACCTCCTGCACAACCACCCGAGTGTCGTGTACTACGCGTGCCACAACGAGCCGGCGCGGCTGTTCGATCCCCGACGGGGCGACGATGGTCCCGAGACCGACCGGGGCGAGTCGCACCTCGACGCCGCGCTCGAGGCGACGCTGCGAGCGGTCGACACGGGCCGCCACGTCCACCGCGCGTCGGGCATCGGCGACGACGTCCACAACTACGCGGGATCGCTCACCGGCGGGAGCCTCTACCGGGCGCGCGAGCGGCCGGCGTGGTTCGTGTCGGAGTACGGGTTCTGGTCTGTCGGGTCACAGGCACAGAAGTTCGGCGACCAGGGCTGGCCTCCCGATCCCGAGCAGATGCGCGAGTGGGTCAGCCGCCTCTCGTTCATCGGCTCGACGTGCGCGTTCGCCGGGTTGCCCTCGCGCTACGGATCGTTGGACGAATGGGCCGACGCGACTCAGGCCTACGGCGCCGCGCTCGCGAAGTACCAGACCGAGTGGTTCCGGGCCCATCGGGGCGAGCCGTTCATGGGCTACCGCTGGCACTTCTGGGCCGACTGGTGGGGGTACGCCGGCGGCGGACTCGTCGACGTCGAACGCGTGCCGAAGGCGACGTACGACGCGTACCGGGACGCGGGCCGGCCGCTGCTGCTCGTCGGCCTGCACGACGCGTCGGTCGTTCCCCCGGGGACCGTGACCGTGCCCGTCGTGGCGGTGAACGACCGGAGCGACGTGTGGCGCGGCACGGCGTCCTGGGAAGTGGCAGAGGCCACGTCGGCCGTATTCGCGCCGGACTTCGACGGCGCCCGCATCGGCCTCCCCGGCCCGCCCGACGCCGATGCCCGCGTCGCGGTGCCGCGGTCGCCCGGTTCGGTCCTCGAGCGCGGCGAGCTGCCGGTCGACGCCGCGCCCGCCGCCGCGACGCCGGTCGGCGAGGTGACCGTGGAGCTCGCGCCGGGCCAAGCACGGACGCTGCTGCTGCACTGGACCGATCCCGATCTCGGCGCGCAGGAAAACTTCGTCCACCTCCACTGCCCTGCCAACAGTGAGGAGCACGGGCCTGGGCTCACGGAGGTGTGAGCACCGCGCGCAATCGCTCGCAAGCGAGCGGCGTGCGGATTCCCCACCAGAACAGGTCACGACCGTCGACGAGGCGAACGTGGGCGTCGCGAACGCCCGCCGCGACCTCGCCGGTGTGACGATCGGTGAAGGGGTACGGCTCGCTCGGGAGGAGCACGACGTCGGCGCGCCGCGCCTCGATCTCCTCGAGGGTCACCGC
>JBKPDN010000194.1:0-2773 GCA_046727875.1 Actinomycetota bacterium
ACGTCCGGGTTCCTGTCGGGCTGGGAGCCGGGGCGGCCGGGGAACGACGTCCACGCCGAGGACGCGACGCCGGGCGCCTGGGAGCTGTTCTTCGACGACTTCGCCGCTCACCCACCCACGTACCTTCTCGACACCGCGTACTCGGGTATTCGGGGCGCGCAGTACTACATGATCGCCCGCTACCCGACGCTCGCCCGCGTCGTGTACCGGGACTACGACTACGTGGAGATTGTGGACGGCATCGCGATCTACAAGCGCCGGCCCGACGCGCCCGCGCCGTCGATCTCGCCCGAGGTCAGCGCGCACCGGGCCGGATAGCAGCTCGCGCGGTCGGCGAAACCGTCGACACGCACGGGTGAGCGACTTACACCAGCGGCCACGGGAGCGAGTGGTACCCGGGATCGGCGTCGGGCAGGTGCCCGGCCGCGACCAGCTCGTTGGCTCGCTGGCGCAGCGCGTCGAGCTCCAGCGTCGACAGCAACGGCGTCAGTCGCTCGCCGAGGGGCCCGTCGGCCTCGACCGCGACACGGCACACCTCCTCGGCGAGCGGGGGTGACACCGCCTCGCCCGCGAAGTCCCAGATCACCGTGCGCAGCTTCCATGCCGGATGGAACGTGAGGCCGTGGTCGATCCCGACGATCGCGCCGTCGGGCCGGCTGCGGATGCAGTGGCCGCCCTTGCGGTCGGCGTTGTTGATCAGCACGTCGAAGACGGCGAACTGACGGAACCGGTCGGCGTGCTGTTCGAGCAGCGTGAAGTAGTGCTCCTCGGGATCGTGGTCGACGAACCGCTGCACCATCCCGACACCGAGGGGGCCGTCGCGGAGCACGGTCGCCGGCACCAGTCCCCAGCCCAGCGCGTCGGACAGCTCGTATGTCGCGACCTCGCGCTGGCAGAGCGTGCCGCTCGGGAAGTCCCACAGCGGACGCTCGCCGCGGCGCGGCTTGTAGATGGCCTGCATCTCGACGCCGTCGGCGCGGGCCAGCACGAGCAGCGTGGCGTTCGATGCCCACGGCATGCGGCCGAGCACCTCGAGCTCGCCGCGTGCGAGGACGTCGGCCGCGTCGGCGTCGTCTAGTTCCAGCGGGGGCACCGGTGCCCGGCCGGGTCCATCGGCATGTCGCACAGCGGGCACAGCGGACGCCCGGCGGCCACCGCCTCCGCACCCTTGGCCGCCATCGCCCGCACCTGCCGGCGGGTCGCGTAGATACGGGCGACGTAGCCCTCGGCGTCCTCGTCGGTGGGGTCGACGACCGTGTCGGTGTCGGAGAGCTCGGGGGCGGGCGATTCGGCCTCGGACGTCAGAGCTTCGCCCTCCTCTTCGTCCTCGGACGAGCGCTCGCGGAGCTCGATGAGCACGAGCTGGCGCTCGGGATCGAATCCGAGGCCGATCAAACGCGCGCGGAAGAGGGGCACCGTGGGCTCGCGCAACCCCGCTTGGCGGACGACGGGCTCGCTGACGTCGGGTGCGTCCTCGGGGTAGTCCTCGGCGATGCGGTCGAGGAACGCGACCGCCTCGGTGGCGAGCAGCGCCACCTGCTCCTTCTCGACCAGCACCGTGAGCTGGGCCGACTCGGTCCGGGCCTGGAGGAAGAACTCGCGATCACCGGGATCGCCGACCGCGCCCGCACCCAAGCTGTCGACTGTCTCGAGCTCGATCTCGTTGTCATCCATCGTTCGCTTCCTCCTTCTTCTCCTCGGGGGGCGGGGGCCTGAGCTCGTCGAGGCTGCCGGTGTCGTTGCACTTGACCAGGGCGGCACCGTGGGCCGAGAGCTGGAAGGCAGTGACCGACGCCGGGGAGACGACGATGCGCTGGAACAGGTCGAGGTGCAAACCGGTGTAGTGCGCGATGGCGGCCTTGATCGGATCGGCGTGTGACACGACGACGACGATCTCGCCCGGGTGGTCGGCCACGACCGCCTCGAGGCAGCCGACGATACGGGCCTGCATCTCGGCCAGCGCCTCGCCGCCCGGGAACCGGGCTCGCGACGGCGCCCGCTGGACTGTCTTCCAAAGGTCCGTCTTGGCGAGGTCGACGAGCTTGCCACCGGTCCATTCGCCGTAGTCGGCCTCGAGCGCGCCGGGGAGGGGCCGCACCGGAAGCTCGTGACGTCCGGCGACCGCATCGGCGGTCTGCGCCGTGCGCTCGATCGGGCTCGAGTACACGGCCGCCACGGGCAGGTCAGCGAGCCGGTCGGCGAGCGCCGCCGCTTGCTTGCGGCCGTCGTCCGACAGGTCGACGCCGGGCGCGCGCCCCGTCAGCATCGGGCCGGTCTGCGCCGTCACTGCGTGGCGCACGAGCACGAGCATGGTGGGCTTCGGCGCCTCGGGCGCCGCACCCTGCCCGTCGGCGGCGGCCGGCGCGGGCTTGGCTGCGCGCGTCTCGGTCGCGGGTGCGGCGGTGTCCGTCATCACAGTCTCCATTGTCGCCGTCGCAAGCTCCGGCTGTGCGTCGACGGTCGGCAGAGCCGCCGCCGCCGCGCTGATGGTACCGGTGCCGTTCGAGCGGTTTTCCCTCGGGTCCGTGCCCACCCGGCGGTTTGTACAGTGCTGCGGATGGCCGGAGAGTCGCTCGGTATCAGCCCCCAGGGGCCGCCCGAGACCGTGTTGGCGCCCGAGCCCGCCGACGCGCTGGCGGCGCTCGACGCCGCACTCGCGTCCGGGCCTGACGCCCGTCGCGGCGCCGTGTCGCAGGTCGTGGCGCGCTGGCCCCGATTCCTCGACGCGTGGGCGCGGCTCGGCGAGCTGGCACGCGACGACGTCGAGGCGTAC
>JBKPDN010000195.1:0-7731 GCA_046727875.1 Actinomycetota bacterium
GGCTCGGCCGGCTGGCCGGCCCAGCTCGCGGTACCGCCCGCGCCGAGGTGCGGGCTGAGTGCGTGCTCGGCTGCGGGCAGCCGCCTTAGTGCGACTCGAGGACGCCGTCGTCCTTGAAATCGTTGAAGAGATCCTGGATGCCCGGGCCCGGTGCGAGGTTGGTGCCGCCCCCGCTGCCGGTCGGGATCACGACGTTCTTGATGTTGTTGGGGTCGATCGTGAGGACGAGCCGCCCCAGCCGGTAGAGGTCCTGGTAGCTCACGTTCTGCATCTGCACGTGGCGGCCGAGGTTGCCGAGCATGTTGATGACGCCGCCCGGACCGACGTTCTGCTGCTGGAAGTCCTGGAGCGCGGTGATTATCAGGTACGCCTGGTTCTCGGTGCGCTTGATGTCACCGGCGTCGAAGCTGTGGCGGTCGCGCGAGAACGCCAGCGCGCCGGGGCCGTTCAGCTTCTGCGGGCCCGGGTCGAAGTCGGCTCCTGAGTTCTCGTCGTGCATGGGTTGCGGGACGTTGACGTCGAGCCCGCCGATCTCGTCGATCATGCTGGTGAAGCCGTCGAAGTTGGTCGTCATCGAGAACTTGATGGGGACACCGACGAAGTTGCTGATGGTGTCCGTGAAGGCGCCGAGTCCCCCCGTCCCGAGCACGGCGTTGACCTTGCCGCCGCCGCCGATCGACGTGTCACGCGGGATGTCGATGATCGTTGCCGCGTGCTGTTGTGGGTTCACGCCGATGACGTGGATCGCGTCGCCGAGGCCGACGCCGTTGGGATCGCGCGAGTCGTTGCCCACGATGAGGAAGAACTGCACCCCGTCGGGCTGGCCGCTGGTGAAGCTGGCCAGGCCGCTCGGTGGGGCCTTCTGGATCGTGAACCAGGTGTCGCCCTTGGCGAACGTGGGCAGTCCGGTGAGCACCCACGCCGCCGCGATCATGCTCGCGACCAGCAGACCGCACAACGGTGGCCCGATCAGCGTGAGCAGGATCGTCCGGGGCCGCGAGGTCACTTCTTCACCGCCGTGGTCGTCGGGTTGCCTTCGACCTGCGCGCCCTGCCGGGTGACGGAGATGTCGTAGCCCGTGATCTTCCACTGCCCGTTCTCGGGCGTGAAGGTCAGCGCGATCGAGCGCGTGGTGTTGAGCGTCCCGCCCTGGACCGCGACATCGGCCTTGTAACCGAAGCTCGCCGTCACCAGCACGAACTGCCCGCCGTTGTCGGAGAGGGCGTTCATCAGTACCGGCTCCGCCGATGGGGTGAAGTTGCCCGTGCGCTTGGGCTGGCCGCTCTCGAACAGCACGTCCTTGTCGGGCCCCTGGATCGCGGCCTGGGTGCCGGAGTCGAACAGGTCCGACACGTTCTTGGCCGGCTGGCCCGTCTTCACCGGCTCGATCAGACCCCGGTCGACGTACTGACCCACCGCCGCCATGATCTGGCTGGCGGCGTCGTCGCCGAGGGTGGCGGGCGTCCCGGCGTTGGCGTTCTGGATCCCGCCGAGCGTCAGCTTCACGTTCGCCGACACGGACTTCTTGCTCGGCCCCGAGCTGTCGCTGCCGCCCTGGAGGAAGAAGACGAGCGCGGCCACCGCCAGCAGCCCCACCGAGATCGCGACCACGGCGATCTGCATCCCCCGCGAGCGCCGCGGTCCGGACGGCATTCGTCCCGTCGGCTTAGGTGTTGGCGCGCGTCGGCTCGCGGTCGGGGTCGACATGGGCGGCAAGAATGCTCGTCGGGATCGAGAAGGCGCAAATGGTACACGGCCCACCCCCGCCGCGGGGGTCAGCCACCCGTCAGGATCCCGCGGACCTCTTCTTCCGACTCGGGCGTGACGAGCGCCAGCACCTCGTCACCCGGGTAGAAGACCGTGTCTCCCCTCGCCATGACGACATGCTCATCCCTGACCACGGCGACGAAGGTGGCGTCGCGCGGAACGCCGACGTCGCGGATCGGGCGCCCGGCCACGGGCGCGTTCTCGGCCAGCGTCACCTCGACGAGCTGGACCTGCCCGCGTTCGAGCTGGAAGAGCCGCACCAGACGCCCGACACTCACAGCCTCGTCGACCAGGGACGTGATGAGGTGCGGGGTCGACACCGAGATGTCCACGCCCCACGTCTGGTTGAACAGCCACTCGTTCTTGGGGTGGTTCACGCGTGCGATCACGCGGGGTACAGCGAACTCCTGCTTGGCGAGGAGCGAGACGACGAGGTTGTCCTCGTCGTCACCAGTGGCCGCGACCACGACGTCATAGGTCTCGAGCCCGGCCTCCTTGAGAGACGACACCTCGCACGCATCCACGACCCGCACCTCGAGCGCAGGCCTGTACGGCAGCTTTGCCGCGGTCTCCGGAACCTGCTCGAGGACGAGCACCTCGTGCCCGTTGTCAAGCAGCTCGTCGGCGATGAAGGTGCCGACGTTGCCGGCGCCCGCGATTGCGACGCGCATCAGTGGGTGCCCGCGTCGTCGGGACCGACGAGACGGTCCTGGAGCTCGTCGAGCGCGTCAACCTGCACCGCGAAGTGGAGCACGTCGCGTTCCTGGCCGACTTCGTCGCCGTCGAACACGTGGGCGTGGCCGAGCCGGGTGAGCGAGACCAGCTGGAACCGCCCCGGCTCGACGAGGCCGCTGAGCTTCCGTCCCGCCCACGCCGCCGGAAGATCCCGCTCCACGAGGCTGACGTGACCGCTCGCGTCGGTCCAGTCAGCCGGGTGGGCTCCGGGCAGGAGCCGGCGCAACACTTGATCCGTTGTCCACGACACCGTGGCAACAGTCGGGATGCCGAGACGCTGGTAGATGACGGCGCGGCGCGGGTCGTAGATCCGAGCGACGACGCGGTCGACCTCGAAGGTCTCGCGGGCGACCCGCGCCGAGAGGATGTTCGAGTTGTCCCCGCTGGTGACGGCGGCGAGCGCGCCGGCATGCTCGATGCCCGCCTCGGTCAGCGTGTCGCGATCGAAGCCGAAGCCGACAATCTGGGGACCGCCGAACCCGGTCGGGAGCCGGCGGAACGCCGCCGGCCGCTTGTCGACGATGGCGACCGTATGACCGATCTTCTCGAGCAGGCCCGCGAGCTCGCTGCCGACCCGACCGCATCCCACTACGACGATGTGCACCGCGTCCCCGTTCGCCTCGACGCCCACGCCGATGTTAGCGATCGGGTCCGCGCGCCCCCGAGCGCCCGATCGTCGTCATGCGTCCGGACGCGGGTGGGTCGTCTGCTTGACTAGCGGGATGCGCACGATGCGGCCGGAGGCGGGGCCGAAGCCGCTGCCGCCCGCGCCGGAGGTCGACCTCCCAGAGAAGCGCAGCTACCGGCTCAAGAACCGGCTGCTCGGACCGCCGCTGGCGACCGAGCGGCTCGAGACCGAGCGGCTCGGCAAACCCACTGCGCTCGCGGTCTTCGCGTCCGACAACCTGTCGTCGTCGGCGTACGCGTCGGAGGAGATCCTCCGGGTGCTCGTGCCGGCGGTCGGCATCGCCGCGTTCTCGCTTCTGGTCCCGATCACGGTCGCGATGCTCGTCGTCTTGGCGTTCCTGATCCTCTCCTACCGAGAGACGATCAAGGCGTACCCGACTGCAGGCGGCGCCTACATGGTGACGCGAGACAACTTCGGTCTCCTCCCTGCGCAGATCGCGGGCGTCGCCTTGCTGACCGACTACGTGCTGACTGTGTCGGTGTCCGTTGCGGCGGGGACTGCCGCGCTCTCGTCCGCATTCGACGTGCTCACGCCGTATGCCGTGCCGATCTCGGTCGCGTTCATCTTCCTGATCGCGTTCGGCAACCTCAAGGGGGTGCGCGAGTCGGGGAGGTTCTTCGCCGTCCCCACCTACTTCTTCATCCTCATGATGGCGCTGCTGCTCGGTTGGGGGCTCTTCCAGCTCGTCACCGGGGGTCTTCCCAGCGCCTCGCCGCACCAGTCTGGGCTCGTGTCGTTCGGCTCTGCGAGCGATGGCCTCTTCATGGGAGCCGGGCTGTTCGTAGTCATGCACGCCTTCGCGTCCGGCGGCGCCGCCGTGACCGGGGTCGAGGCGATCTCGAACGGTGTGCCCGCCTTCCGGAAGCCCGAATGGAAGAACGCACGAACGACGCTCGTCATCATGGGGACGACGTTGGGTTTCATGTTCCTTGGCCTCTCGATCCTCGCCGGGCACATGCACGTCGCACCGTTCGAGAGCGGGACGCCGACCGTGATCTCCGAGGTGGGCCGGCTCGTGTTCGGCGGTGGCCCCGTCGGCCAGGTGCTCTTCTACGGGCTGCAGGGGGCGACGGTACTGATCCTCGTCCTGGCGGCGAACACGTCGTTCGCCGACTTCCCTCGCCTCGCGTCGTTCCACGCCGGCGACAACTTCATGCCGCGTCAGCTCACGAAACGCGGGCACCGGCTCGTGTTCTCGAACGGCATCATCGCCCTGGCGATAGCGGCGGCGGCGCTCGTCGTCGTGACCGGGGCGAAGGTCGATCGGCTGATCCCGCTCTATGCGATCGGAGTGTTCACCTCGTTCACCATGTCGCAGGCCGGCATGGCGAAGCACCACATCACCAATAAGGAGCCGCACTGGCGGCGCGGTCTCCTGGTCAACGGCATCGGTGCCGTTCTCTCACTGATCGTCGACATCGTCATTGCGATCACCAAGTTCACGCACGGCGCGTGGCTGGTGGTGCTTCTCGTCCCGATCATGGTGGCGCTACTCGTTCGGCTGAACCGTCAGTACGAATCCGAGGCCTCCGATCTCGAGCGTGACGCCGAGAACGCGTGCACGGCGCCGATCCTGCGCCGCCACGTCGTTCTCGTTTTCGTCGCCCGACTCGACCGCGCGACCGCACGCGCCATCCAGTACGCGCGTGCGCTCATGCCGGACGAGATGCGTGCCGTGCACATCGCCGTCGACCGACCGTTCGCCGAGCACCTTGCCGAGGAATGGCGGCGGCTCGGCCTGGCCCGCGTGCCGCTCGAGCTCGTCGACTGCCCGGATCGTCGCATCGGGCGGGCCGCGCTCGAGATCATCGCGTCGGAGCTCGGTGACGGGAGCACCGAGGTGAGCGTGCTGCTCCCGCAGCGTGTCTACAAGCGGTTCTGGCACAGGTTCCTGCACGACAACACCGCGGAGGAGATCGCCGAGGCTGCGGGCAAGCTCGAGCACGCCAACGTCACCACAGTCCCGTACGTACTGGGTCAGCCTCCTCCGCAGCCCGCCGAGACCCAGACGAAGTCGTGAGTGACGCGGTCCTCGCGCCCGCCACCCCCGACGGGGAGCGCGGAGAGTCTGCGGAGCCCATCGTCCCCATCGGGCAGGTGCGATGGCGCGACCGCGCCAAGGTGCGCGGCCGGGTGCGATCGATGCGCGTGCAGCCCTGGTCCGGCGTCGCCACGCTGGAGTGCGTCATCGTCGACGACACCGGCGGGCTCGTACTCGTGTTCCTCGGCCGCCGCCAGGTCGCGGGTATCGAGCTCGGGCGGCACGTGATCGCCTGGGGGATGGTGGGCGAGCACCGCGGCTATCTCGCCATCTTGAACCCCGAGATCGAGATCGTCGGCGAGTGACGCGCGACGGCTGACGGCCGCTAACCTGCCGGGCCGAGCGAGCGACGACCGCGGACAGAGGAGCGACTCGCAGACATGTCAAGCATCGGCACGCTCGCGGCTGAGGGTGGCTACCAGGTCTTCCACCTGGCGGGTGGCGAGTGGTTCTGGCTGATCCTCTCGGCCGCCACCGCGATCCTCGCCATCGTGATCGGGTTCGTGCTGCGCCAGGGGGTGCTCGCAGCCGATGAGGGCACGCCGACGATGATCGAGATCGCCCGGGCCATCCAGGTTGGCGCGATGGCCTACCTGCGGCGCCAGTTCAAGACGATCGCGATCATCGTCGTGCCCGTCGCCGCCATCGTCTTCGTGACGTCCACCAAGGTCGTGGAGCCGAGCGGGACCGAGGCGCTGTCGTTCGCGCAGTCCGGCCTGTTCCGCACGCTGGCGTTCATCGGCGGGTGCTTCTTGTCCGGCCTCACGGGCTTCATCGGGATGAGCCTCGCCGTGCGCGGCAACGTCCGCACCGCCGCCGCCGCCAAGGCCGGCTCGCTCCCCGCCGCGCTCAAGGTCGCCTTCCGGAGCGGCGGCGTCGCCGGCATGTACACGGTCGGTTTGGGCCTGCTCGGGGCGACCGTGATCATCATGATCTTCCAGAACACGGCGACGGCCATCCTCATCGGCTTCGGGTTCGGCGGGTCGCTGCTCGCGCTGTTCATGCGGGTCGGCGGCGGGATCTTCACGAAGGCCGCCGACGTCGGCGCCGACCTGGTCGGCAAGGTGGAGCAGGGCATCCCCGAGGACGACCCGCGCAACCCGGCCACGATCGCCGACAACGTCGGTGACAACGTCGGCGACTGCGCCGGGATGGCCGCCGACCTGTTCGAGAGCTACGAGGTCACGCTGGTCGCGTCGATCATCCTCGGAGTTGCCGCGTTCAGGTCGATCGGCGCCAACCCCGCCCTCGGCCTCATCTTCCCGCTGGCTGCGCGCGCCATCGGCGTGCTCGCCTCGATCGTCGGCGTGTTCTCGGTCCGGGCGACGGACCGCGACCGCAGCGCGATGGCGCCGATCAACCGGGGCTTCTTCACCGCCAGCATTCTCACGGTGATCGGCACTCTCGCCGTTTCGCTCTTCTACATCGGCAACGACCACGACAACGAAGGCTGGAAGCTCTTCGGCGCCGTCGTCGCCGGGCTCGTGCTTGCCCAGGTGATCAGCCGGCTGACCGAGCACTTCACCTCGACCGACAAGGAACCCGTCCAGGAGATCGCCGACTCGGCTCGCACCGGACCGGCCACGACCATCCTGTCGGGGACGAGCACCGGGCTCGAGTCGACCGTCTGGGCCATCGTGGCGATCGCGGTCGCCATCGGCGTCGCGATCGTCCTCGGGCACGGCAACATCGAGTTCTCCTTCTATCTCGTGGCGCTGACGGGCATGGGGATGCTGGCGACCACGGGCGTCGTCGTCTCGGAGGACACGTACGGCCCGGTCGCCGACAACGCGGCCGGCATCGCGGAGATGTCGGGTGAGTTCGGCGGCGAGCCCGAGCGGATCATGGTGAGCCTCGACGCGGTCGGGAACACCACGAAGGCCGTCACCAAGGGCTTCGCCATCGGGTCCGCCGTCATCGCCGCCGTGGCGCTGTTCGCGTCGTTCGTCGAGACCATCGGCAGCGAGCTGAACCTGAGGGAGACCGGCTCGGCGCTCTTCGGCGCCGCGCAGACGCAGATCAACGTGGCCGACCCGGAGACCTTCATCGGCCTGCTCGTCGGCGGGTCCATCGCGTTCCTGTTCAGCGCGCTCGCGATCCGGGCGGTCGGCCGCACCGCGGGCACGGTCGTGCAGGACGTACGCGAGCAGTTCGCCGACGGCAAGATCATGGCCGGGACCAAGCAGCCCGACAGCGGCCGGATCGTCGACATCTGCACCGCCGCGTCCCTGCGTGAGCTCGCGACCCCGGCGCTCCTCGCCGTGTTGACTCCGGTGATCATCGGCTTCGGGATGAACTACCTCGCGCTCGGCGCGTTCCTCGCCGCCGTGATCCTCACCGGCCAGCTGATGGCCGTGTTCCTCACGGTGTCGGGCGGTGCGTGGGACAACGCCAAGAAGTACATCGAGGACGGCCACTACGGCGGGAAGGGCTCCGAGACCCACAAGGCCGCCGTCATCGGCGACACCGTCGGCGACCCGTTCAAGGACACCGCCGGCCC
>JBKPDN010000196.1:0-3177 GCA_046727875.1 Actinomycetota bacterium
CGTGCACGGCACCGGCTGCACGTTCGCGTCCGCCATCGCGGCGCGACTCGCGACCGGCGACGAGCCACTTGCCGCCATCGAGCACGCCAAGCAGTACGTCACGGCCGCGCTGCGCGCCGGCGCCCCGTGGCGCCTCGGCGCCGGGCACGGGCCCGTCGACCACTTCGCCACTCGAGCCAGGGAGGCCAGCACGTGACGAGCCAGGCGACCACATTGACCCCCGAGCCGGTCGACGAGATGAGCCTCGGGATCCAGCCCGTGCCGCAGCAACTCCGGAAGCTGGGCGCGCTCGACGTCGGCGTCCTGTGGGGCAACCTCGCGGTCGGCATCCTCGTCCTCGCCGCCGGCGCGCTTCTCGTAACGCCGGTGAGCGCGGGCGGGCTCGGGCAACGGTTCGGCAACGCGCTGGTGGCGATCGTCATCGGGTCCGTGGCCGGGTCTGTGCTCCTCGCCCTCGTCGCGGTGGCCGGTCACGACCGGGGCGTCCCGAGCATGGTCCTGCTGCGACCGGTGCTCGGTCGGTACGGAAGCTACGGGGCAACGCTGGTCAACGTCGCGCAGCTCATCGGATGGACCGGCTTCGAGTTCTGGGCGATGGCCCTGTTCGCCAACCGCGTGTCGAAGCAGGTCTTCGATTTCGACGTGTTCTGGCTGTGGCTGGCGGCCGTCGCGATCTTCTGCACCGGGCTCGCTCTGATCGGGCCGATGAAGGTTGTCCGCGTATGGCTGGAGCGAGCGGGGATCTGGATCGTGCTCGTCGCGTGCGGCTACCTCACGCTCTACTACCTCTTCAAGGGCGGCTTCGGCCCGTTCTTCGGTACCAGGCCCGGCGCGTCGCCGTTCGGCGTCGCCGTCGACCTCGTCATCGTGATGCCGGTCTCGTGGCTGCCGTTGGTGGCCGACTACAACCGCTTCTCTGTCACGCGACGGCAGAACTTCACCGGAACGTTCGCCGGGTACACGCTCGGGAACATCTGGTTCTACGCGCTCGGCGCCTTGCTCATCCTCGCGGGCGGCTTCGCCGACGCGTCGCCGGAGGGCATCGCGGCGGGCATCCTCGGCATCTCGGCCGGCGTCGTCGTGGGCACGGTGCTGCTGGTTTCACTGCTCGCCGGGGAGACCGACGAGGCATGGGCCGACATCTACTCGGCCGCGGTGAGCATCCAGAACCTCGTGCCGCGGGTGGCCCAACGCACGCTGGTCCTCGTGATCGCAGCCGCCGGCACGGCGATCGCCGCCGTCGTAACGGCGGCGGATTACGAGACCTTCCTGTTCCTTCTGGGATCCGTGTTCGTCCCGCTGTTCGGGGTGGTGCTCGCCACCTGGGTCGCGGGTGGGCTCGCGCCTGCCGGCCGCGATGGACCTCGAGAACCCGAGTTCCGACCGGCGAACGTCCTCGTGTGGATCGCGGGCGTCGGGATCTATCACTGGATCAATCCCACGGGCCCGTCGTGGTGGATCAACTGGGTCACGGATCACGTCCCCGGCGCCGGTGATCACTCGTGGCTCGGGTCGTCGCTCCCGTCGTTCGCGTTCGCGTTCGGCGCCGCGCTCCTCGTCGAATGGGTGGCACGCAAGCGCGTGGCGCCCACCCGGGCGGCCTCATCGCGCGTGTGAAGTGCGTAAAGACGTCGCGCGATCTGCGCTGAGTCGGTCTGTCGTCGTGCGATCTTCCGTCTGCGTGTCCTGGCGCGTCCCGGATCGGCACTTCGGCGATGGCCCATCGGGTCACTCCGCTCGAACAAGGTCTGGATCGAGGGTGCCGGTGCGGGCGAGCCAGCGACCGATCTCCGCTGAGACGTTGCGGCCGGTGGCCATCGCCGGTGCCCCCTCGGCGCGGCTGATCTTCTCGTTGACCCGTTCGATCGCCTTGCGGGTTGAGTCTCTTGATCGGCCCAATCGGCGAGCCGCCTCTTCGTGCGACCGTGGCTCGAGGGTCGGGGCCCGGGGCAGCAACGCGAAGTCGGAGTAATAGGCGAGCAGGACTTCTCGCTCCAGCGGCGTGAATGTGAGGGCGATGATCTCTTCGAGTCCTGCCGTCGGATCGATCTCGACGTGGTCGGTCTCGCCAGGTTCGCGGGTGACGTGCGGATGAGGGTCCGGCATCACGGCTGGCCCCTTGTGGTCGTCGGTGCGGCACACAACGTGGAAGCGATGGTCCGGGCGGCCTATGCCGTAGCTCCATCGATGTCGGACTGGCACCCACGGGCGACCAGGTTCGAGAGGCACCTCCTCGTAGCCCGGTTCATACACCTGCAGCAGCCCCGGCTTGTCACTGACGTTCAGAGTGCTCCAACGCGTGCCGTCCCACCGGATCTCGGCGTGCGCCTTCGAGACGGTCCACCGCCCTTGGACGCGTTGATGTCCGACGCGTACGTCGCTCGTGCGGCCGCGGCCCACTCGAACGATGCGGTCGCGCTCGAAGCTCGCCGTCCATGGAGCGGGGTGAACATGGATCCGAAGCGTCAATGCCGACGACCGCCTCGCTGCTGGGCAGCGGCTTCGTCAACGAGCGGGGCGTGCATCGCCACAGGATTGCAGGTGACGAAGTACCGCGACGGTGACGTTGTCACTAGCGCCGCCACACAAGGCTGCATCGACGAGACGGCGAGCGGCGTCTCGTGCGGTCGAAGCTGGCCGGATGACGTCCTGCATCTCTGGTTCATGCAGTACTTCGAGGCCATCCGACGCGAGCAGCAACTGGTCGCCGGGATGGAGTGCGACACGAGCCGGATCGACCATCACCACGTCCGCGACACCCATCGCTCGCGTGACCACATGCCGTCCCGGGTGCACTCGTGCCGCGTCTCGGGAGATCACGCCGAACCTCACGAGCTCGGCCGCGACGTTGTGCTCTTCAGTCACCCGCGTGAAGCCGTACGAAGCGGCCAACCACGCCGGCGAGTCACCGACATTCACCACTAGCCAGGTGCTCTCATCCGCATCAACCGCAGCGGCAGCAGCCAAGGTGAGAGTGGCAGCCATGGCGGCGACTGCGGCGTCCGAAGCTCGACGGGAACGCACCGCGGCATTCGCGCCCATCACTGCGTGATTCACGACCTCCTCGTCGATCGCACCGTTCGGCGCTTCTAGGCGCGTGACGACCTCGCGCACCGTCAACTCCGCAGCAAGAGCGCCGCCAGCACACCCTCCGGCGCCGTCGCTGATGATTGCCCA
>JBKPDN010000197.1:0-1442 GCA_046727875.1 Actinomycetota bacterium
C
The DNA here is from genome assembly GCA_046727875.1 of Actinomycetota bacterium. GTDB lineage: Bacteria > Actinomycetota > Acidimicrobiia > IMCC26256 > JACDBD01 > JALZAA01. The sequence continues at coordinate 2 of JBKPDN010000197.1, forward strand.
TGCCGTGGCACGTCCCCGCGACCTCGGTTGACCGTCAGTGCGGGTCGTCGCAGCAGGCGGTGCACTTCGTCGCCCAGGGCGTCATGGCCGGCGCCTACGACCTTGCCATCGCCTGTGGCGTGGAGTCGATGACGCGGGCGCCGATGTCGAGCAACGCTCGGGGCGGCGTGGGGCCGTTCAGCTCCGCGTTCATGGAGCACACGAACCACACCCTCGGCATCCAGTTCTGGGTCGCGCAGGTGCTCGCCGACCGGTTCGGCATGACCAGCGACGAGATGGACGCGTTCGCCCTCGAGAGCCACCGGCGCGCCGCCGCCAACGTCGACTCCGGTTTCTTCGATCGAGAGGTCCTGCCCGTCCCGCTGAAGGACGAGCACGGCGAGCCCACCGCCGACCTCCTGCGGAGCGACGAGGCGATCCGGCGCGGCACGTCGCTCGAGCAGCTGGCGGCGTTGCCCGCGGTCTGGGAGTCCGAGGAGCAGCCGGCGCCCGACATCACGGCGGGGAACTCGTCGCCGATGAGCGACGGGGCTTCGGCGATGCTCATCGCCGATCGGGCCACGGCCGAGCGTCTCGGCCTGCCGGTCCGGGCGCGGTTCGTGCACTTCGCCGTGCTCGCGGACGACCCGGTGCTCGTGCTGTCGGCGCCGAACCCGGTGACGCGCAAGCTGCTCGAGCGCACGGGAATGAAGATCGACGAGTTCGACGCCATCGAGTGCAACGAGGCGTTCGCCGCCATTGCGCTCATGTGGGCGAAGGAGTTCCGGCCCGATCCCGCGAAGTACAACCCGCGCGGCGGCGCCATTGCGATCGGGCACCCGCTCGGCGCGAGCGGCGTGCGCCTGATGACCACGATGCTCAACCACCTGGAGACGACGGGCGGCCGCTTCGGCTTCCAGACCATGTGCGAAGGCGGCGGCCAGGCGAACGCGACGGTCATCGAGCGCCTCGGCTAACTGCGATCCCGTGCGAGACTGCGGAGCGTGTTGACGCTCGAGTCCGGGCCGGCGCGCCTGGTGGTCGCGCCGGAGCGAGGGGGCCGCATCATGGCCCTCGGCGTGGACGGGATCGATCTCCTCGTGACACCGGACATCGACGACCACAACTTCGGCTGCTTTCCGATGGCGCCGTGGGCGGGGCGCATCCGGCACGGCAGCTTCGACTTCGAGGGCCAGCGCTACCAGCTCCCGCTCAACAACCCGCCCCACGCCATCCACGGCACCGTGCGCGATCACCCGTGGCACGAGGACGGCGAAGGCGTGATCTCGGCTCCGCTCGAGCCGCCGTGGCCGTTCGGCGGCCGGGTGGTCCAGCGCTTCGCGCTCGCGCCGAACGCGCTCCACCTCACGATGGAGGTGCACGCCGATGACCGGCCCATGCCGGCCTCGTGCGGGTGGCACCCGTGGTGGTCCCGTCGCGCCGGGCGGGGTGACGCGCTGAC
>JBKPDN010000198.1:0-5635 GCA_046727875.1 Actinomycetota bacterium
TCGACGGTCTCGCTGTACTTGTAGCCGCGGTAGTAATCGAGCGCGTCCGCGAGGGCGCCGGCGCGGAAGATCCGGTATCCCGACTCGACGTCCTTGAGGCGCCGACCGGCCCAGAGTGACGCCCAGGAGCTCATCACCCAGTTCCCGATGCGCTTGTAGGGCGGGTACGTCGAGAGGTCACGCTGCACGATCAGCGCATCGAGGTTCTCCCCGACGGCGATGTCGCGCAGGTGGTCGAGTGCGCCGAGATCGTGCTGACCGTCGGCGTCGACGGTGTAGATGAGATCGTCGGCGCAGATGTCACCCGTCCCGAGGGCCTGACGGAGATCGGAGAACGCGAGGTGGTACGCCGCGGACATGCCGCGGTTCTCCTCGAAGGCGAGCATGCGCGCGTCGTCGTGCTCCGGGAGCCACTTCTCGACGACCTCGCGAGTGTGGTCGGTCGAGCCGTCATCGACGACGAGCAGCTTGTCCACCAAGGGATAGAGGCGCTCGAGGACCGCTTTGACGGTCGGTTCCTCGTTGTACGCAGGAACGACGGCAATACGACGGGGCTCGATCGCCGGCCATCCCTCGTGATCGTGTATGTGCTCGTCCACCCTGCCTCCTACTACCTGCCCGGTGTCCGATGGACTCTAGGCGAGACGGGTCGGTTACACCGTGATCACTCGCGTCAGCAGTTGTCCGAGCCCCACGGGCCCTTGCCCTGCCACTGGTAGAGCGTCCAGGCCATTTCATCCTGGTCGTATTCAGACGCGCTCCGAGGGTCGATGCCGACGAGGTCTCCGCGGCCGGCGTGGTTCGCGGTCGCATTCCACGTGCTCTGCGAGAACTGGTAGGCGCCGTAGTACCCGGCCGGGTTGTACGCCTGGTAGTTGCCGCCGCTCTCCCGCGTCCGCGTGCACACGAGGAACGGGTCGTTGTGGTGGGGGCTCTCCCCAGCAGTCGGCGTGTAGTTCGACGATGGTGCCGGAGCGGCACCATCGCCCTTCGGGGCCGGCGCGGACGCGGTCTGCGCGGGCACGGCAGGGGTGGCCGCGGCCGCGGCTTGCTGCTCGGCCACGCGGCGCCGCTCGTTCTGAGCCGACACGAGGTCCGCGTTCAGCTTGTCCTCTTCGCCCTTGAGTTGGTTCACGACGTTGGCTTGCTGCTGCCGGGCCGCGTCGAGATCGTCCTTTTGGGTCCCGAGATCGTCGCGGGCATGGCGCAGCCGGTTCGCGGCGTCGTCGTCACGCGCGTTGAGGAGGTCGAGCAGGACGGTCCGGCGGGCGCTGTCCATCGCCGATGCGTGGTCTCCGAACTGGGCCGCCACGGGCGTGCCCGAGCGCTTGTACGCCTCGACCGCCCGCGCGCGAGCGGTGTCGCGGAGCTCGGCGACGCGCTGCTCGATCTGCGCGATGTTCTGCTGCAGGTCGGCGACCTGCCTGTCGAGCTCCTGCGACTTGTCGAGCGCCGCAAAGTAGGCGTTGGCTGCGGTATCGGCACGCGCTTGCGCCGCTGCGACCGCCTGGTCGGTTCCCGACCCCGGGTCGGTTGTCTGCGCGGCCGCATCCAGGGGGACGGCCACAGCCAGCGCCGCCGTCAGGGCGGCGACGAGGAGAGCGAAGCGGCTGCCGGCGCGCGCGCCACGGGGGTACAGGTGGTGCCTGTACGACAGAGGCTCGCTCCTTCCTGGAGGTCCCAGGAGCGAGGATCGCCGGCCCGCGCGACGACCACTGTGATTGCTCCCGAGTCCCCGGAACGGTAGTTCCGGGTGACGACGCGTGCACGTCCGGCGCCGCCCCCGCTCTGGCGCCCGGCTCAGGCTCGAGATCCACCCTGATCGTCAGCAGATCAGTGCCGACCGCCGCTTGCAGAGCCGGAGCTTGCGACGGCGCCCACCTAGGGCGCGGCGACGGCGGCTTTGCCGACGGTGCCGCAGAGCCGGAGCTTGCGACGGCGCCAACCTAGGGTTCGATCCATGCCGCGCGGCCCCATCGAAGGTCACGACCCGAACGCAGAAGAGGCGACGGAAGCGATCATCGAAGGCGACCTCGGGTTCCGCCGGGGGACCGCGCAGGCCGCGTTGCGAAACCGTGACTTTCGCATCTTCTGGGGAGGGACGTTCGCGTCGAACATCGGCACGTGGATGCAGAACGTGCTCCTCGGCGCGTTCGGGTACGAGCTCACCGGGTCGGCCGTCTTCGTGGGCATCCTGTTCTTCGCCCAGCTCGGCCCCCTGCTGTTCATGTCGACCGTCGGCGGCGTGCTCGCCGACGTGGTCGACCGTCGCAAGCTCCTGATCATCACGCAGCTCGAGCAGCTCGTCCTGTCGATCGTGCTCGCGGTGCTGGCGGCCTCGGGCAACCCGTCCCGGGTCGGGATCGTGGTGTGCGTCTTCGCGATCGGGATCGGTAACTCGCTGAGTGCTCCGGCGATCGCGGCGATCCTCCCGACGCTCGTGCCCAGAGCCGACCTCCCCGGCGCGGTGTCGCTGCAATCGGTGCAGATGAACCTGTCGCGCGTCATCGGGCCGGCGATCGGCGCCGTCATCTACTCCCGGACCGGCGCCGCGCCCGTCTTCGCCATCAACGCCGGCACGTACCTCTTCGCCGTGGCCGGCGTGGTGCTGGCCCGCTACCGCCAGTACGCGCCGGGTGAGGTGGAGGAGACCGGCCTCGCGCGCCTGCTCTCGGGGTTCCGCATCGCGGCGCGCGACCCGCTCATCCGCCGCATCCTCACCACGCTGGTGCTGTTCTCGTTCTTCTCGCTCACGTTCGTGGGCCTCATGCCCGCGATCGCCGCCGACAACTTCGGGATCCGCCCCCGCAGCATTGAGTACGGCCTCCTCTACGCCTCGTTCGGGCTCGGCGCCGCGACCGGCGCGATCAGCGTCGGGACCCTGTTGGCGGGACGGTCGAAGGCACCCATCCCTCGTCTCGGCCTGGTCGTGTTCGCCGGGCTTCTCACCGTGTTCGCGCTGTTGCGCGCGGACGGGCCGGCATACCCGCTCGGTTTCGTCCTGGGGTTCTTCTACTTCCTTGTCATCACGTCGCTCGCAACGGTGCTCCAGGAGAACGTCGACGACGGGATCCGAGGGCGCATCATGGCGTTGTGGATCATGGGGTTCGGGGGCATCGTGCCCGTCGGGGTGCTGGTGGGCGGTTTCGTCGCCAGCTACACGAGTGTCACGCTGGTGCTGTTGATCGGCGCGGCGGCGGCCCTCCTGCTGGCGCCGTACGCCAAGCTGGACCCCCGCCTCGCGGGGTCAGGGCGGAGCTGAGGGGGAGCGATGTTCGAGTGGAGTGACGAGCACGCGATGGTGCGAGACGCGGTGCGCCAGTTCGTCGACAACGAGATCCGGCCGCACCGCGACGAGCTCGAGTTCGGTGACGGCGCGCCCTACGACGTGCTCCGCAAGCTGTTCCGGACGTTCGGGCTGGACGCGCTCGCCCGCGAGCAGTTCAAGAAGCGCATCGAACGCGAGCGCACGGCCGCGGAGGCGGCCAAGAGTGACGCCGCCGAGGGGAGCGACGCCGGCGGGACCGACGACGAGGCACGCTCGTCGGGCGGCGGCGCCATGTTCATGATCCCGATCATCGAGCTCTGCCGGTGCTCGCCCGGCATGGTCACGGCCATGGGAGTCAGCGTCGGGCTGACGGCCGCGGCGGTCATGAGCAAGGGGACGATCGAGCAGAAGGAGCGGTGGGCGCTCGACCTGCTGACCCTCGACAAGATCGGCGCGTGGGCGATCACCGAGCCGAACTCGGGCTCCGACGCGTTCGGCGGCATGCAGTCGACGGCCCGGCGCGACGGCGAGGAGTACATCCTCAACGGCTCGAAGACGTTCATAACCAACGGGCCGTACGCCGACACCACGGTGTTCATCTGCAAGCTCGACGAGGGCAACCCGCCCGAGGACCGCAAGGTCCTGCACTTCGTCCTCGACAAGGGCCTGCCGGGGTTCGAGCAGAGCAAGCCGCTGCGCAAGATGGGTCTCCACTCGTCACCGACGGGGCAGCTGTTCCTCACCGACGTTCGAGTGGGCCGCGACCGGCTTCTCGGCGAGACCGAGGACGTGTCTGCCGGCGGTCGCGATGCGGCCAAGGCGACGTTCACGATGGAGCGCACCGGTGTGGCGGCGATGGCGTTGGGCATCGTCGAGCGCTGCCTCGAGCTGTGCCTCGACTACGCCAAGGAGCGGGTGCAGTTCGGGAAACCCATCGGCGAGTACCAGCTGATCCAGCTCAAGCTGGCGCGGATGGAGATCGCGCGCCTCAATCTCCAGAACCTCGTGTTCCGCCAGATCGAGATGCAGTCTGCCGGGCGGCAGATGACGCTCGCCGAAGCCTCGGCGTGCAAGCTCTACGGCGCGCAGGCGGCGATCGACGTCGCGCTCGAGGCGGTGCAGCTGTTCGGCGGCAACGGCTACATGGCCGAGTACGAGGTGGAGCAGCTGGCGCGCGACGCCAAGGTGCTCCAGATCTACGCCGGCACGGACGAGATCCAAGTCGGCCAGATCGCGCGCGGCCTGCTCGCCGAAGGGTGACGGTGCCGATCGAGCCGACGCCGACGCCCTGGTTGCTCCCGCCCGCCGAGTCGGCTGACGACACCGAGATCGCCGGTGTCGGCGCCGACCTGGAGCCGGGCACGCTCCTCGCCGCCTACCGCGGCGGTCTGTTCCCGATGCGCGTTGGTCGCGGCGGCCCCGTCGCGTGGTGGTCTCCGGACCCACGGGGGATCGTGCCGCTCGATGCGTTTCGCGAGAGCAGGTCGCTGCAGCGCTCGCGCCGGCGATTCGAAGTCACGGTGGACACCGCGTTCGAAGACGTCATGCGCGCGTGCGCGGACCCGAGCCGTCCCCACGGCTGGATCGACGACGACTTCGTCGCCGCGTACACGATGCTGCACCGGCTGGGATGGACGCACAGCGTCGAGGCGTGGACCGCCGACGGAGCGCTCGCAGGCGGCGTGTACGGCGTCGCGATCGGGGGGCTGTTCGCGGCGGAGTCGATGTTTCACCGCGTGACCGACGCGGGGAAGTCCGCCCTGGGCGCACTGGTCGATCTGCTGCGCGCCGGCGGGGCCACACTGCTCGATGTGCAGTGGACGACCCCACACCTCGCCTCGCTCGGCGCTGTCGACGTGCCGCGCGCCAAGTACCTCGAGCTGCTCGCGGACGCGCTCCACCGGTCGGGGCCGTCGTGGTAGCGGTGACCGGCGTCGTCGAGCGGTATCTCGACGCCATCATCGGCCACGACTGGGAGGCGCTCGCCGCGTGCCTCGCCGACGACGGCTTCGTGCGAGTCGGGCCCTGGGGTGACGAGTACTCCGACAAAGCCGAGTACGTCGCGTTCATCTCGGACCTGATGCCGAAGCTGCCGGGCTACGAGATGCGTGTCGATCGCGTCACGTACTCGGCTCACGGACGTGTCGCGGTGGTCGAGGTCAGCGAGACGGTGGATCTTGACGGCCGCCCGCACCGCACACCCGAGGCGCTCGTGTTCGACCTCGACGACGACGGCGCGAACGGGCGGATCCGGCGCATCCAGGTGTTCCTGCAGAGCCTCGACGTCGAGCCCAGGAACCTGCCCTGACTGTCGGGCGTCAACCGGTGGCAGCGCGGTCCTTGGCCACCTCGTCGAACGCCTCGTAC